>CACIUL010000025.1 GCA_902589825.1 uncultured Verrucomicrobiota bacterium | reverse complement strand
CCCCCGGTCCTGAAGTTTCCCGGTCCCCATCCCTTGCCTGTGGAACCGGTGTGATAACCGGCTTTTTCCAGCAGTTCCATAAAGGTGTGGTATTTGGCGTCGAATGATGACGCATGTGTTCCGGCATGCTCGATCATCCATATATGCCTGCCGGTAAGGAATGCTGCACGGGAAGGGCTGCATCCCGGGGCCGGGCAAAAAGCATTATGGAATAGCGTCCCATCGCGGGCTACACGATCAAAGTTCGGGGTTGCAACCATTTTGGACCCATAGGCCGATGCGTGAGGGAAAGACTGGTCATCACTCATCATGATGAGGATATTGGGTGCCTTGGCCTTGGCAGTTGCACCGGTGAGGACCATCAGGAGGATTAGGTGCATGGTTTTATGCATGCAGGATCTCTAGCGGAATTTTGCTGCAAAGCAAAGCAACTTGACGGGGCAGAAGCAGGAATTGTCTGCTGATGCGGGTATTTGTTTGAGTGTCCTGCTTGTCTGTGTTTTCCTTTAAATGGTGAATTTGATATCCAGAGTCCTGCTGATTTCCCTGTTTACCGGTTGCATCTGCATTGCCGATGAAGTGGATTTCAACCGGGACATCCGTCCGCTTCTCTCACAGAACTGTTTTGCCTGTCACGGTCCGGACCAGCATGAGCGTAAGGGCAAGCTGCGCCTGGATACCATGCAAGGCTCCCGCAAGGTGATCGAGAAGGGTGACCTGTCATCAAGCGAACTGATTGCCAGGATCATGTCGGACGACCCGGAGGAACGGATGCCGCCGCCGGAGGGAGGGAAAAAACTCGATGCCAAGCAGGTTGAATTACTGCGCAGTTGGGTCTTGTCAGGCGCGGAATATGAGGAACCCTGGGCCTATGTGGCACCAAGCAGGCCTCCCCTGCCTTCGGTAAAGGACCGGAAGTGGGTCAGCAACTGGATTGATTCCTTTATTCTTTCAGCGCTTGAGGAGGAGGGGCTGAAACCTGCACCTGATGCCGATCCCGTGACGCTGGTCAGGCGGCTGCATTTTGACCTGACAGGTCTGCCTCCCGGGCCTGAGGTGGTTGAAAGCTACAGCCGCAACACAGATAAGGAGGCCGGGTATGAGCAACTGGTCGATCAACTGCTTGGCTCACCGCATTTTGGCGAGAGGATGGCCGTGTATTGGCTCGACCTGGTGCGCTTTGCCGATACGGTGGGATACCACGGCGACCAGGATCATAATATCACCCCCTACCGTGATTACGTCATTGATGCCTTCAACCTGAACCTGCCATTTGATCGCTTTACCCGCGAGCAGCTGGCCGGAGACCTGCTTGAGAATCCGACCATTGACCAACAGGTTGCCACTGGCTACAACAGGTTGTTGCAGACTTCCCATGAGGGTGGAGTCCAGGCGAAGGAATACCTGGCAATCTACGCAGCAGACCGCATTAGGAATCTTTCCGCAGTCTGGATGGGGGGAACTCTCGGGTGTGCGCAGTGCCATGATCACAAGTATGACCCCTACACCACGAGGGATTTCTACGCGATGTCGGCATTCTTCGCTGATATTGACGAGGTAGAGCATTTCCGGGTCGGGTCCAATTCCCTGCCGACCAGGCGGCCACCTGAAATCAAGGTGCTCTCGCGCCGCGACCGTGAAATGTTGGCCGGCCTTGAGGCGATGAAGCCCCGCAGCGGGGATATCGAGAAGCAGATTGCAAAGGTGAAGTCGCGCGAACGTTTCACAATGGTAACGCGCAGTATTAAGCCCAGGGTCACCCGCGTGCTGCCGCGCGGCAACTGGCTTGATGAGAGTGGTGAAATCGTTGAACCTGCCGTGCCGGTATTCATGGGTAAGCTGGCCGGCGTCAAAGGTCGGGCGACACGCCTGGACCTGGCCAACTGGTTGACTGATGTCGAGAACGGAAGTGGGGGACTTACTGCGAGGGTTTTCGTGAACCGGCTCTGGTATCTTTTTTTCGGGGAAGGAATTTCAAGGAGCCTTGATGACTTTGGCGGACAGGGGCTTCCCCCGGGCAATCCCGGCCTGCTCGACAGGCTTGCCGTGGAGTTTTACGGGGCAAAGTGGAATATAAAGCACATGGTGAAGTTGCTTGTGATGAGCCGCGCCTACCGTCAGGGTTCCATTGCCACCGGGGATTCCATGAGAGTTGATCCGTTGAACAGGTTTTTCAGCCGTCAGTCGCGTTATCGCCTGCCGGCCGAGATGATCCGGGATAATGCCCTTGCTGTTGGAGGGCTCCTGGTCCTTGATTACGGTGGGCCAAGCAGCAAGCCGTTCCAGCCGCCGGGTTATTACAGGCACTTGAACTTTCCGCAGCGCAAATACAAGCAACATACCGATTCACGCCAGTATCGCAGGGGACTCTATGTGCACTGGCAGCGCCAATTCCTGCATCCCATGCTCAAGGCCATGGATGCTCCAAGCCGTGAAGAGTGCACGGCCAGGCGTCCGCGCTCAAACACCCCGACGGCAGCGATGGTGCTGCTCAACGACCCAAGCTTTGTAGATGCTGCCAGATCCTTTGCAAAGCGGATTATCAGTGAAGGGGGCAATACCGTCGAGAGCAGGCTGAAATATGCCTATCGCATTGCCCTTTCAAGGCAACCGGAGGCTGAGGAACAGCGCATTCTGAAGAAACTTCTAGTCACTACACGTGAGGAGGTCGAGGGCGAGGATGCGCAACTTGCGGCATGGCATGCCGTGGCGCGGGCCTTGTTGAACTGTAGTGAGATCAATACAAGGAACTGAATACACACTTTTTCCCGGTGAACCAACATGAGAAACCCACACACAGACATACCAGGTTGCATTAATCGCCGCGCCTTCCTCGGGCAATCGGGCATTGGCTTTGGTGCTGCGGCACTGGGATCATTACTGGGCGATGGCCTGGGGGCGCCGGCGAGATCCAAGGAGGGATACCCGGGCTTGCCGGGTTATCCCAACCTTCCGGTTCGGGCCAAGCGGGTGATTTTCCTCTGCATGGCGGGTGGCCCTTCGCACCTGGAAACCTTTGATTTCAAGCCCAAGCTCAATGAACTCAATGGCAAGCCCATGCCGGAGTCCTTTACCAAGGGCCAGCCGATTGCCCAGCTCCAGGGGCAAAACCTCAAGGTGCAGGGGCACCTGACGGGTTTTCAGCGCCACGGCAAATCAGGACAGCTCATCAGTGATTTCCTTCCCTGGACGTCAAAGATGGCTGATGATATCTGCATTGTCCGTTCCATGTTGACCGAGCAGATCAATCATGACCCGGCTCACACCTTTATGAACACCGGTACGGCGATCAGTGGCCGGCCATCAATGGGCTCATGGATTAATTACGGGCTTGGCAGTGAAACGGAAAACCTGCCGGGCTTTGTGGTCATGACGAGTGTTGGAGGCCGTAACCCGCAACCGATTGCCTCACGCCAGTGGTCGGCAGGGTTTCTGCCGAGCCGTTTCCAGGGAGTGGAATTCAATTCCACTGGTGATCCTGTCCATTATGTCAGTAACCCGGGTGGTGTCACCCGCAGGGGACAGAGGAGCGTGGTAGATGCTGTCCAGGATCTCGATCGCTATCGTAACAAGAAGGTGAACAACCCTGAGATTGAGACCCGTATTGCCGCCTACGAGATGGCGTTCCGCATGCAGGCATCCGTGCCTGAGCTCGTTGATGTTTCCGGGGAACCTCAACACATTCTGGATATGTATGGGGCCAAGCCGGGGGACGGGTCCTATGCTTCAAACTGCCTGCTTGCCCGGCGGCTTGCCGAGCGCGGCGTGCGCTTTATTCAGCTTTATCACCGCGGCTGGGATCATCACGGTGATCTGAAGCGCTACATGGATATTTGTTGCGGGCTTACCGACAAGCCCACGTGGGCGTTGCTCACTGACCTGAAGCAGCGCGGATTGCTGGAGGATACTCTGGTGATTTGGGGGGGGGAATTCGGCCGGACCCCGATGTATCAGGGGAAGGGAGGACCCGGGCGTGACCATCATATGAAGGGATTCTCGATGTGGATGGCGGGAGGGGGCATCAAGGGTGGTGCGAACCATGGAGCGACAGATGAACTCGGTTATCACTCCGTGCAGGACGTGGTCCATGTACGTGACCTGCATGCCACGATGCTTCACCTGCTGGGTATTGACCATAACCGTTTCACGTACCAGTTCCAGGGGCTTGATGCCAGGTTAACCGGTGTCGAGGATGCCCGGGTAGTGAAAGAGATCATTGCCTGATCCTTCTCCCTTACGTTCATGTGTAGCACTGGTTTGCGGATACTCCGGGATTGAAGTATAGCCTTGGATTCATGAGTAGTATTGCCTGTCTTGACCTGGAGGGTGTCCTTGTCCCGGAAATATGGATCAATGTTGCCCAGCGAACAGGCATTGATGAGCTGATGGCGACTACCAGGGATGTCGCCGATTACTCGCAACTGATGCAACAACGCCTTGACATCTGCGAAAAAAACGGTCTCGGGATCAGGGAAATAACTGATGTCATTGCGGGGTTGCGACCACTGGACGGAGCTGGGGATTTCCTTTCCTGGTTGCGGGAAAACAGCCAGGTGATCATTCTCTCCGACACCTTTTATGAGTTTTCCCAGCCACTTATGCGGCAACTGGATTTTCCGACGTTGTTTTGCCACCGGTTGGAGATTGCCGCGGATGGCCGGATCGCCGGTTTCCAGTTGCGGATGCCCGACCAGAAGCGTGAGGCGGTCCAGGCTCTTAAAAATCTCAATTTCAGGGTTGTGGCCGCAGGGGATTCATACAATGACATTTCCATGCTCAGTGAGGCTGATGCCGGGATCCTGTTCAGTCCTCCTGAAAATGTCGTTGCAGAGTTCCCGCAATTCCCGGTAACGGTTGATTATTCAGGTCTTCAGGCGGCATTTGAGCAAGTGCTTTAGGACAGTTCATCCAGGAATGGGTCCAGGTCGGCTTTGCTCTGGGGTGTAAATTTACGGAAGGGGGAGAATTGTCTTTCACTTGGGAGTCGTTGCGGGTTTAAATGTTGCTCAGGGAATTAAAATGATCCCGCTGGAACAAAAACCAATTTTCATGATGTCCAATACCACAAGACGCAATTTTTTGAGAACGACAACCGCTGGAGCTATTGCGGGAGTGCCCTTAATCAGCGGTACCAAGTCGGCGCCCCGGATTATCGGCGCCAATGATACTCTGAGGATCGCCGTAGCCGGCCTTAACGGTCGAGGCAAGAGTCACATTGGAGGCTTTCTGGGGCAGAAAAATGTGGAGATTGCCTATGTGATTGACCCGGACGAGCAGGTTCTTTCACGTACCGTGGAAAGCCTCAAGAAGCGCGGCCAGAAAAATGTCAAGGGGGTTACTGATGTGCGCAAGGCTCTTGAAGACAAGAACGTGGATGCCTTGACGGTGGCTACTCCCAACCACTGGCATTCGCTGATGACAATCTGGGCTGCTCAGGCGGGTAAGCATGTCTATGTGGAGAAGCCGATGAGCCACGATGTGGCGGAAGGCCGTATCGCTGTTGCCGCCCAGCAGAAATACGGCGTGGTGGTGCAGCATGGCACGCAGCGGCGAAGTGATGCAAACCTTGCCGGTTTGAACAAGGCCATCAAGGCAGGCAAGTGGGGCAAACTCAAGATTTCCTACGGCTATTGCTGCAAGCCGCGCGGAGGCATCGGGCACAAGGCTCCCGGGGCACCACCGGCGAACCTGGACTGGAACCTGTGGAAGGGACCCGCGGTGATTGACCAGTTCCACGGCAACTACGTGCATTATAACTGGCACTGGTTCTGGCCAAGCGGCAACGGTGACCTCAATAACCAGGGAACCCATCAGCTTGATGTTGCCTGCTGGGCAATTGATGATGACCAGACCCATCCGGTTCGAGCGATGGCAATCGGCGGGCGCTTTCAGTGGAAGGACCAGGGGGAAACTCCCAATACCATGTTCGGCATGACCGAGTATCCCAACGGACAGCAGGTGTTCTTCAACGTGCGCAATGTGAATTACAAGGGTTACCAGAGGCAGGTGGAAAATGAGTATTACTTTGAGGATGGTGGTCGCATCGTCCGAGGTGTGTATTACCCGAAGGGCAGTGACAAGGGAGAGAGGGTCAAGGTGGACAGCGGTGAGGTCACTCCCGGCGGCAACTGGGGCAGCTTCATTGCGGCTTGCCGTGCGGGTAAGCCGGAGATGGCCAACGGCAACGCCCTGCAGGCCCATTACGGCTGCGTGGTCGGCCACCTGATGAACAACTCCTACCGGCTCGGTGAGGAGGTCCCCTTCAACCAGAAGGCGGGTCGCTTCGGGGACAACAAGGATGCCGCCGAGCATTTCGGCCGCCTACACGAGGTCATGGGCAAGGGAGTCGGTGTCCCTGAAAAGGACAACTACTACACCGTTGGGCCGTGGTTGACATTTGACCCGAAGACCGAGCGGCACACCGGTGAGCATGCTGATGCAGCCAATAAACTGCTCAAGGACAAGAATAATGCCGGGTTTGAGATACCCGAGCTAAGCAAGGTCTAGTAAGCAGCTGAAGCCATTTACTATCCTTTCGCCTGAGGTTGACGGCTGTTAGCCTTATCCTCTGACGTTGTAGCAGTGGATAAGTTCCTGGTCGCGCAAATACATGTTGCCGCCGATGACAACCGGGTGGGTCCAGATCTTGCCGGCAGGCTTGCGCCGCTTGGTCTGGGGCGAGAGCGTAAAGCGGGACTTTTCTTTCCAGCCTTCCGTGCTTGCCTCGACCAGTGCTACCGTGCCGTCTTTTTCTGAAAGGCAATAGAACATGCCGTCGGCATAGTGGATAGCTCCCTTGCCCAGCTTGTTGGAACTCCAGATTTCCTTGCCGGTTGAAAATTCCTGACACTTCCAGCCACCTTTATCAGAGTGGCCATACAGGTGGTCTCCGACCAGGATGACGCCGCCATGGTGGTTGACCATGACCTCGTTTTTGTAGACGTCCTCGGCTTTGCCTGAGGATCCGAGCTTGACTGCCTTGCAGCCAATCCCGTATCCGGAGGCGATATAGATCTGGTTATCTCTGTAGATGGGAGTCGGGATCACGGCCGTGCGACCGGTCCATCCCGAGCGCCAGACCAGATCCCCGGTCTCGGCGGAAACACCGGCGAGGGTTTTCTGGAAGAGTTGCACATACTGGCGCTTGCCGCCATGCTCAATGGGAATGACTGAGGAATACTGCGCCCCGTCCTTGACCTCTCCGCTCTGCCATATTGTTTTTCCCGTCATCTTGTCCAGTGCGGCGATGGCTCCCTTGCCGCCTCCGGGGGTGCAAATTAACTGGTTGCCGTCAATTAATGGGGATTCGCAGTAACCCCACCCTGGAACCTTGCCGCCGAGGTCCTTGACAAGGTCGGTTTCCCAAATGATGGAGCCGTCATCAGTCTTTGCACAGACAAGTTTTCCGCGTGCGCCAAGGGCATAGACCCGTTCTCCGTCCACCGTTGGGGTGCCCCTTGGACCATCACCCCAGTTGTTTCTCAAATAAACGCCTATTTCCTGGCTCCAGATTTCCTTGCCGGTTGTGCAATCAATGGCAATGAGGAAAATAGTGGCATCGCGTGCCCCCATGGTGAAGAGCTTGCCGTTTGAGATGGCAGGCCCCGAGTAACCTAACCCTGCGTCCTTGAAGACCCAGAGTTGCTGGGGTCCTCCTGCAGGCCATTCCTTGAGCAGGCCTTTGTCCGGAGAGTGGTCACTGATGTCCGGTCCGCGCCAGCGGGGCCATTCCGCAGGACCGGCACCTTCAGAACCCTGGGCAGGTTGCACTGGAATGGACTTGACGAATTGCTGGTCAGATTCACTGAGAAGTTCAATTGAAAATACAAGGTTCTTACCGTCACTGCGCCTGACTTTTACCTTGCCGTCCTTAAAACTGATCAGTTCCCCCTGAAAGGTGCGTGAACCGTCAGCACTGGTCCATTGGCGGGCAGAGAGCCCAGCGGGGATCGTGAGGGAGATAATGAAGATAGCGAATAAGATTTTCATGATACAGGATGGATTTTGCCCGGGTTCGGGCCTTCATACAATAAGTATGTCGTGTTTCCCGGCGATTCAACGTGACGGTTATTGAATAATCACGTTTCGGTGCGGTATTCCGGCCTGCTATGGGCGGGTCTTTTTCCCCCCATCGTTGATGCCGATGGTTAATGCTCCCTGGCGGCGAGGGTCACTGGCACCGAAGAAGAGCCCGTTGATTCTGGCCACGGTCTGGGTTGAGCCCATCAGTGAGCGGGCCTTTACCGTGTGGGAGCGCTTCCTCAGTGAGGCCAGGATGTCGGGATCGAAGCCGGGCTCGACCTGTACCTCATCGGGGAACCACTGGTGGTGGAAGCGTGCTGCCGCGGTTGCTCCGGCGATGTCCATGCCGTGGTCAACGAGGTTGCACACGATTTGCAGGACCGTGGTAATGATGCGGCTGCCCCCCGGGCTGCCGGTGGCCACCAGGTGGTTTTTTCCCTTGAAGAGCAGGGTCGGTGTCATTGAACTTAGCATGCGCTTGTTCGGCTCAATGGCATTGCGCTTGCCGCCAAGAAGCCCGTAGGCATTGGGCACTCCCGGCTTGGCACTGAAGTCGTCCATCTCGTTATTGAGCAGGATCCCCGTGCCTGCAACCATGATGCCCGATCCGTAGCTGAAGTTGAGCGTGTAGGTGTTTGTGACTGCGTTACCCCAACGGTCAATGACACTGAAATGTGTGGTCTCGTTGCTCTCGAGGTCCTCGACCGGTTCAAGTCCCGGTGAGACTTTGCCGCTCGGTGTTGCTTGTGACAGATCGATTTTTTCGGACAGCATTTTTGCGTAACCTTTGGATATAAGGGCCTTGGTTGGAATCTCGGTGAAGTCAGGGTCACCCAGGTAGCGGGAGCGGTCGGCATAGGCGCGGCGCATGGACTCAATGCAGATGTGCATGGTGTTGGCTGAGTTGTGGCCGTATTTCGCAATGGGGAACTCTTCCAGAATGTTGAGCATCTGGATCAGGTGAATGCCGCCGGAGCTTGGTGGCGGCATCGCGACCACCTTCCAGTCCCGGTAGGTGCCGCTGACGGGTTGGCGTATGATGGGCCGGTAATCACGCAGGTCGTCTGCTGTGATGATGCCACCATTAGCCTTCATGTCGGCAACAATTGCCGCGGCAATCGGGCCTGCGTAAAAGGCATCAGGCCCCTGGTCAGCGATGGTTCGCAGGGTTCGTGCTAGGTCTTTCTGGATCAGCCTTGAACCGATTGCCGGTGGTGACCCGTCAGGATTGTAGTATGCCTGCAGTGCAGCGGGTGAATTCTTGAAATGACCGGGACGTGCCTTGAGGGATTGATGCAGGTCCTGACCGACAATAAATCCGTCTTCTGCAAGTTCTATAGCCGGCTGAATTGCGCGCTTAAGGGAAATCGTTCCGTGTTGCTGTAACGCCAAGGCCAGTCCGCGCACTGTGCCAGGAACTCCTGCTGCAAGCCTGCTTGATCGCGATAGGTTCGTGTCCACATTGCCTTTTGAGTCGAGAAACATGTCCCGATGCGCCGCCGTCGGCGCCTTCTCCCGGTAATCAATGGCAGTTTGACGGTTTGTTTTTTCCAGGTGAATCAGCATGAATCCGCCCCCACCGATATTGCCCGCCCTTGGCAGGGTTACTGCGAGCGTGAACCCGGCGCAAACCGCAGCGTCAATGGCGTTGCCTCCTTCGGCAAGAACCTTTGCCGCTGCCCGGGTGGCATGCGCTTCCTGGGTTGCCACCATGCCGGTGCTTCCGGTTACCGGCGAACCGGGAGCGAATGGCCCGCTGATGGCCCGGTCTGCTGAAAAGAGCAACAGGACACAGGGCACGACGAGGGCAATGGGTATTTGAGGATAGGGGCGTATGCTTGTCATGTGCAGGCTAAATTCGCGCGGGCATGATGCTGATTTCCGGTTAGGTTATCCGGTGATGAGGATTTTAACGACCTTTTTTATCAGTGTTGGAATGATCGCTGTGGTGAATGCCGCGAACCGTCCCAACTTTGTATGGATTATCTCCGAGGATAACTCCATTCATTATCTTGATCATTTCTTTGCGGGCGGTGCGGATACACCGCACATCAAGTCTCTGGCTGCCCACGGCATTACCTATGACCACGCCTTCTCCAATTCACCGGTTTGCTCCGTTGCCCGGTCGACATTGATCACGGGGTGTTATGCTCCCCGTATCGGCACCCAGTATCATCGTCGCAGTGCCATGGCACCGATGCCCGAAGGGGTAAGGATGTTTCCCGCCTACCTGCGGGCACAGCAAGGATATTACACGACGAATCGTTCCAAGACAGACTACAACGCCAAGCCGGGTAAGGGTGTCTGGGATGAGTCCTCAAACAAGGCCCATTGGCGCAAGCGCAAGCCGGGACAGCCTTTTTTTCACAAGGCCAGTTATCCGATCTCACACGAGAGTTCATTGCACTTCAATGAGCAGTCGATGAAATCCCAACCGACCCGGCATGATCCCAAAAACATCACACTGGCTCCTTATCACCCCGATACTCCGACTTTCCGCTATACCCATGCGCGTTACCTAGACAACATTGTCAAGATTGATGGGGTGGTTGGTCAGGTGGTCGCGCAACTTAAGGAAGACGGTGTGCTCAAGGATACCTTTATCTTTTACTTTGGGGACCACGGCGGGGTGCTGCCTCGCAGTAAGGGTTATGCCTATGAGAGTGGCCTGCATATCCCACTGGTCGTGCGCGTGCCGGAAAACTTCAGGCACCTGGTAAGCGAGAAGCCGGGTTCCAGGCAGAAGGGATTTGTCGGGTTTATCGACTTTGGCCCTACTGTTCTCAACCTTGCGGGGGTGAAAATTCCCGGTAATATCGATGGTCGGCCTTTTCTGGGCAAGGGGGCGGGCACCAGAGAATTTGCTTTCGGCTATGCTGACCGGTTTGATGAGAAGTACGACCTCGTTCGCTGGATCCGCAAGGGCAGGTTCAGTTACCAGCGCAATTACCAGCCATTTAATTTTGATTCCCTGCAGAATGATTACCGCTACAAGCAACTGGCTTTTCAGGAATGGCGGGAGCTTTTCCGGGAGGGAAAGCTCAATGCGGCACAACGGCAGTTTTTTGAGCCACGATCTGCTGAAGCACTCTATGACCTCATGGAGGATCCCCATGAGGTAAGCAACCTTGCCGGTGATCCGCGTTATGCCGATACCCTGGTGCAGATGCGTGATATGCTGCATGGGCAGGTGACAGACATCAATGACCTGAGTCTCTTTCCTGAGCCTTACATGGTAAGCGAGGCGATGGAAAACCCCGCAGGATTCGGACGGTTGCATGCTGCCCGGGTTGCCCGGCTGGTTGACATCGCAGACCTGCAACTTGTGGAATTTTCCAAGGCCAAGGAGGGTATAGAAAGTGCCCTCCAGAGCAAGGATCCATGGGCCCGATACTGGGGGTGCATTGTTGCCAGTGCTCATGGGCAGGCACCACAGGATCTTGCGGACCTGATCGAGATTCTTGCCCTTGATGATCCTGAGCCCCTCGTGCGCTGCCGGGCTGCTGAATTCCTCGGCCTAACCTCTGATGTGGACCCCCGACCGATCATCAAGGCGGCACTGAAGATGTCGCAATCCGAGGTGGCTACCAACCTCATCCTCAATACCGCCGTTCTCCTGCAGGATGGCAACAAGGGGATTAAATTTGATGCCCTTACCCGAGAGGATGTCAATCATTCCGGACGCTATGTGCAGGCAAGGTTGGCTTATCTTTCCGGAAGAAAACCACCGGTTAAGGTAAGGAGGAAAAAAGCCAAGAAGGACTGAATATTACCATTTGTTCCAAGTGTCCTGCTAGAACTGGAAGTAGATGAATTCCGTGGAATTTTCAGACTTGAGCAGGATGCCGGCGAGTATCGACTGCCCGATTCCCCATTTCCATTTTTGTTGACGGGATTTCCGGCAGAATTATTGAAGAGTTACCTTCTTTGACATCCTTCGTGCATGTCTTGATTTTCGTCCTAGTCACTTGCCGATTGGAGACAGTTGCACGAGACTCGCTGGGTCATGAAACTTTATACTGCTTTTATTTCCCTAGTTATCCTTTCATTAAATGTATTACAGGTTTCGGCAGAAACCCCCAATATCATTGTCATCATGGCCGATGACCTGGGTTACGGTGATGTGGGTTGCTACGGGGCTAAGCCAAAGAACCTGAAGACACCGCACATTGATAAATTGGCTGCGGGCGGCATCCGCTTTACCAGCGGTTATTGTTCTGCCTCAACCTGTACACCGACACGCTTTTCTTTTCTTACAGGTAAATACGCCTTTCGCCAAACGGGTACCGGTATCGCTCCACCCAATGGACCGGCAGTCATTAAACCGGGGCCGGAAACTCTACCAAGTCTACTCAAGAAGGCAGGCTATAAAACAGCTGTTATTGGTAAATGGCATTTGGGTTTAGGTGGTCCCGGTGGTCCTGATTGGAATGGGGAACTGAAGCCCGGGCCGCGCGAGATTGGCTTCGACTATAACTTTCTTTTGCCTACCACCAACGACCGTGTGCCGCAGGTGTATGTGGAGAATCATCGCGTAAAAAATCTGGATCCCAAGGATCCTTTGTGGGTTGGAAGAAAGAAACCAAGCCCGGACCATCCTACCGGCCTGACCCACCGGCATACTTTAAAGATGGACTGGAGCCATGGACATAATTCCACTATTCATAACGGGATTAGTCGTATCGGATTCTATACCGGCGGCCATAAGGCACGTTTCCGTGATGAAGATCTGGCTGATGAATGGGTCAAGCAATCCAACAAGTGGATTGAAGCCAATAAGGATAATCCCTTCTTCCTCTTCTTCTCCTCCCACGATCTGCATGTGCCGCGCATTCCTCATGAACGTTTTCGCGGCACATCCGCTCTGAGTTATCGGGGTGATGTCATTGTGCAGCTGGACTGGTGCGTGGGAGAACTCGTCAAGACGTTGGATCGCTTAAAGCTTTCCAAAAATACCATGATTGTTTTCTGCTCGGATAATGGCCCTGTGGGTGATGATGGTTATAAGGATGAAGCACTGGAAAAGATGGGGGACCATTCACCTAATGGCCCCTTCAGTGGAGGGAAATACAGTGTGCTTGAGGGTGGCACCCGCACGCCTTTCATAACCTATTGGCCCGGTAAAATTAAACCGGCGGTGTCTGATGAAATGGTTTGCACCATCGATTTGGCCGCCAGTTTTTCGGCACTTGCCGGGGTGAAATTGCCCAAGGCATCAGTGCCTGACAGTTTTAATCTCATTGATGCCCTGCTTGGCAAAAAAGGTGCGAAGGGCCGTGATCATTTGGTGCAACAGGACAATGGGCGGTGGGGTAATTACGGGTATCGTGTCGGTAATTGGAAACTTCAACGCCACGATTCCAAGCGAAAGCGCAATGTGACTGTGACCAACAAGCTTGCCAATCAGGCGGCTCCCCAGTTTGCCTTGTTTGACTTGAGTAAAGACATTCAGGAAAAGAAAAATGTTGCTGCCCAGCATCCCGAGGTTTTTTCCCGCATGAAAAAAGAGTTACAGGGCATTATTGATGCGGGCCGCAGCCGGCCCTAGCGCGACCTCCTTGGAGCTTGATAAATATACGTTTACTGGCCTGTCCTGTGTGTTGATTTTACAAAGAAAAAGGCGCCGCTTCCCCGGGGGGAACGGCGCCCTGTGATTTCATTTTAAGTTCCAGGACAAGGTTTATCCAACCTCGTTGATGGTCTGCAGGATGCGACCGGCAATCGAGTAGGGGTCACCCTGGGAGTTCGGGCGGCGATCCTCCAGGTAGCCCTTGTAGGAGTTGTTTACAAAGGCATGCGGGACGCGGATGGATGCACCGCGATCTGCAATTCCCCAGCTGAACTTGTCAATGGACTGGGTTTCATGAAGCCCGGTCAGGCGCATGTGGTTGTCCGGACCGTAAGCGGCAATGTGCTCGTCTTTCTTTTCCTCAAAGGCAGCCATAAGGGCCTTGAAGTAATCTTCACCACCTTCTTCACGCAGTTTGTCCGTGGAGAAATTGGCGTGCATTCCTGATCCGTTCCAGTCTCCGGTAAACGGCTTGCAGTGCCACTCGACATCGACGCCGTATTTCTCGGCGCAACGCAACAGGAGATACCGTGCCACCCACATCTGGTCAGCACAATTTGCTGATCCCCTACCGAAGATCTGGAATTCCCATTGGCCTTTGGCCACCTCGGCATTGATTCCCTCGTGGTTGATTCCTGCGGCGAGGCAGAGGTCGAGGTGTTCATCGACGATAGCGCGCGCGATGTCGCCGACATTGTTGTGTCCGACACCGGTATAGTATTCACCCTGGGGATCAGGGAATCCTGTCTCGGGCCATCCAAGAGGACGCCCGTCCTGGTAAAGGAAATACTCCTGTTCAAAACCAAACCATGCGCCCGGGTCATCGGGAATGCCGGCACGTGTGTTGGAAGGATGCGGATTTCCGTCCGGCAGCATGACTTCACACATGACCAGTGCCGCATTACCGGTGCGGCCAGCATCCGGGTATATGGCAACTGGCTTGAGCATACAGTCAGAATCACTGCCGTCAGCCTGCTGGGTTGAAGAGCCGTCAAAGCCCCATTCGTCAAGTTGGTCAAGTGTTGGAAAATCGTCGAATTCAGCGATCTTTGTCTTTCCGCGGATGTTTGCAACGGGTGTATACCCGTCCAGCCAGAGGTATTCTAGTTTGTATTTGGCCATCGTTCTATTTGTGTTAGTTGGATTATTTAAGCTTTGTTAGCCATTTTTGGGAAAGCGTGCCGCCAGACATAAAGGCCTGAATCGTTCGTTAACCCGGTAGGCGGCACCTAGAAGAGCAGATCATGTGCCAAATGTCCATGACGATTTGCCGTGTGTGGCAGGATTTTTGCCTTTTTACGCTGTTACCTTGTGCCAATCCATGACTGGGGGCATTATCTGCTGTTGCCTCACCCCGAGAATCCTGCGTTCACCAGGGCAAGTTGATGCGTGAAGAGAAAAATACCCGCCGTTCCATGGTGCATATTGGCTTTGATGGCCGGGTGCACAAGGTATTCCGCGGTCCAAAAGCAAGTGAGCGTTTCGCCACCGAGGTGCGTGTCCTCAATTATCTGGAGGAGAGAGGATGTGATTTTGTGCCGCGACTTTTATACTCAGACCCTGCTGAGCTGAAGATCGTCACGACAAATTGCGGCAGTAAGGTGGATCTCCTCAGTGATTCCCGTACTGCGAAGCTCTTTGAGGAACTGGAGTCATACGGAGTCCGGCATGAGGATCCTTTTTTGCGGAATGTGACTTATCGGGCCTCGGATGGCAGGTTTTGCATTATAGACTTTGAATTCGCCACGATCCTTGATGAGTCAAACGATGCAGGTGTTGTGTGCGCAGCGGGTGCCGTGCCCACCGGAGAAACTGTGGTGTCAGGAGTGGAGTGGAGCTGCAGAACGGATACAGGCCTTTTCCGGAGTAATAACGAGGATGCTTTCGTTGCTCTTTCACTTAACAGTGAGGGGGCCCCGTTACTTGGGCAGGAGGGAAAAGACTCTCTGGGATCCTCTGATTTTATCTTTGCCGTGAGTGATGGTATGGGTGGTGCCCGTTCCGGGGAGTTTGCCAGCCGCATTGCCGTGGAGAGGATCACCGGCCTGCTTCCTGGTTATTTTCGCTCCGGCGTTGGGGCGGAAAAGGGGGAACGCCTGGTAATGAATGAGCTCTTCGAGATTATTCATGCAGATATTGGTCTGCTCGGCAGTTCTTATCCCGAATGCCGTGGCATGGGCACCACACTGAGCCTTTGCTGGGTCATGCCCGGCAGGATGCTGGTTGCGCACGTTGGTGATTCCCGTGTTTACCGGTGGCGTGGCGGTGAGGAAAATGCTCTGCGGCAGTTAACAGACGATGACACGCGGGTTGCCGCATTACTGCGAGCCGGCAAGATCTCTGAATACGAGGCCCGTAATCATCCTGCGCGCAATATGCTCAGCAAGGCCCTCGGCGCAGGCAACCAGTATGTTGTTCCCCAGGTTGAAACAGTGGAATTAGAGGTAGGGGACCGCTTCTTGATTTGTTCTGACGGGGTTACCGACGGTATATGGGAGAGTGGGATGATGAGGTTGATGAGCGATGGTGCGAATGCGGCACAAATTGTTGAGCATGCCGTTGCGCAATCAGGACGGGATAACGCCACGGCGATTGTGTTCCAGATAGACTGAGGTTGGCCACCTCCCAATCCGGTGAAAGATACCGCTTGTCTTCCCCAATACTTTCGAGACAGGAAGTTGTGTCCCTCTATAGGATCAGGCCAACAGTTCCCTGACAACCCGACCATGTACATCAGTGAGCCGGTAATCGCGCCCCTGGAAGCGAAAGCTGAGCTTCTCGTGGTCAAAACCAAGCAAGTGCATCCAGGTGGCCTGCAGGTCGTGTACGTGAACCTTGTCACGTGCAACCGAGAATCCCAGCTCGTCGGTTTCTCCGTGGGAATAGCCTCCCCGGGCACCACCTCCGGCAATCACCATGCTGTAGGCATTTGGAAAATGATCACGTCCGAGGACCTTGCCCTTTGAGGTGCGGCCTTCCCGGAAAGGAGTGCGGCCAAATTCACCACCAATAATAATCAGGGTCTCATCAAATAGGCCGCGTTCCTTCAAGTCATTGATGAGTGCTGCAATTGGCTTGTCCATGGTGGCACACTTGTTGGTCAGTCCACCCCGGATGTCCTCTGAGGGATTGGTGCCATGGAAATCCCAACCCCAGTCAAAAAGTTGTACAAACCGTACACCCTGTTCAGTAAGCCTCCTGGCCAACAGGCAGTTATTTGCCAGGCTTGACCCGCCTGGTTTTGCTCCATATGCCTCAAGGGTTTTCGCATTTTCCTTTGAAATATCCATTACCTCAGGCACTGCCATCTGCATACGGAATGCGAGTTCATACTGGGCAATGCGGGTGAGTGTTTCCGGGTGCCCGAAGTCCTTTGCCGCCTTTTGGTTAAGGTCCTTAAGGGCATCCAGCGAGCTGCGTCGAACATTACGGTCCATGCCTTTTGGGTCGGACAGGTAGAGCACGGGATCGCCCTTTGAGCGGCACTGCACGCCCTGGTAGACGGACGGAATGAACCCTGCGCCGAAGGAGTTCTTGCCACCATTTGGCTGAACCCCGCTTGAGATTAAAACGACGTATCCGGGCAGGTTTTCATTTTCACTGCCCAGTCCATAGGTTACCCAGGAGCCGAATGAGGGTCTTCCCGGCCTGGGCGATCCTGTATGAACGAAGAGTTCCGCTGGAGCGTGGTTGAACTGGTCCGTAGTCATCGACTTGATGACACACAGGTCGTCGGCCAGTGCATGAAAATTGGGAATGGCATCGGACATCCATGTTCCACCCTTGCCATACTGCCTGAAAGTCCTGGGTGTTCCCATCAGCTTTGGTCGCCCGCTGGTGAAGGCAAAGCGCTTACCCTTGTAGAACTCGTCAGGACAGTCCTCGTTGTTGCGTTTGACCAATTCCGGCTTGTAGTCCCAGAGATCAAGGTGCGGGGGTGACCCGGTCAGGTGAATGTAGATGACTCGCTTGGCTTTACCTTCAAAGTGCGGTTTTCTCGGCGCGAGCGGGTTGATGGTTTCCTCGGCAGCCCTTGAGTTTTCCGAGAGCATTTGCCCGAGGGCGATGCTTCCAAGGCTGATGCCGCTGCCGGCCAGGAAATGGCGGCGTGTCTGGTGCTGGAGTTGTTGATGATAAAGGTTCATCGTTTCATTAAAAACTCATCAAGGTTCAGTAAAACATTGCCTACTACGGTTAGTGCTGCAAGCTGGGCGTGATCGGCACCTTCCGGAGGGGCCCCAATCGGCTGGGTGGCCATCATGGTAGCCGCTGTTGCGTTTTGCTTGTAGTGGGAGTGTGCATTGTTGAAAAGTTTGACGAGGCGGTCCAGTTCCGGTTCGCTGCCGGGACGCGACAGGCAAATTTTAAAGCCATGGGCGATGCCTGTGGCGGCACTCTTTGCTTCTCGTGCCGAGGAATACATGCGGCGGGCGAGTGCCTGGGCGGCTTCAACATAGACCGGGTCATTCAGGGTAACCAGTGCCTGCAGGGGAGTGTTGGTCCGGTTGCGGCGGACCGTGCAGGTCTCCCGGTTGGGTGCGTCAAAGGTGGCCATTGATGGGTAGGGGTTGGAGCGACGCCATGTGGTGTAGAGTCCCCGCCTGAACTTGTCTTCCCCTTTCGAGGTGGCCCAGTCAATGCCTCCACCAAACGCCGCCTTGATGCCGAGGCTTGGCTGTGGAGGGCGCACAGGTGCCCCATACATCTTCGCACTTAATAATCCAGACACGGCCAGTGCCTGGTCGCGTATCATTTCAGCTGATAACCTGAAGCGTGGTCCACGGCTAAGCAGGCGGTTGTCAGGATCTTTTTCCAGATCTTGTGCATTGACCCTGGAATCCTGTCGGTAGGCGGCGGAACTCACCAGCAGCTTGAGAAAGGCTTTCATGTCCCAACCGCTTTCCATGAATTCTACAGCAAGCCAGTCAAGGAGTGCGGGATGGGTTGGCATTTCTCCCTGTGAGCCGAATTCTTCACTGGTGGGAACAATGCCGATACCAAAAATCATTTCCCAGAGCCTGTTGGCCATTACCCTTGCCGTTAATGGGTTATCCCCGGCAACCAGCCATTTTGCCAAGGTCATTCTGTCCATTTTTCCAGTATCTTCCGGTTGATGGAAAATGGCCGGGAATCCCTTTGTGACCTCCTTGCCTTTATCCAGGTAATTACCTCGCAGCTGAATGTTGGTTTTCCGGTTTTTGTCCTCAGCCAGTTCACGCATGATGGGAACAGTGGTTGCGGGTTTTAGTGCGGCAATTTGCCTCCTGAGTGAGGTCAGCTCTTTACTGGTTTTAGCTGTTTTAGGATTGAGTTCGGCAAAGTGATTGAGCAGGGAAGCGGTTTGTTCCTCGCTGCGTTTTTCACGGGGGGTGGCAATGATTGCGGTGAGCGTATGCGGGAGTGCACGGTGAGGCGTCGTGGCGTGACTAACGGAAATGCGGAACCGGCCAATGGCATGCTCCGCATAGGTTTGCTTGAGGGTGAATTGCAGCCTGCCGCCCGGCAGGGGGCTGGCCAGCTCGAGGATGGCATGGTGGTCTTTGCCCAATTGGGGGGCAACAGCCCATCCGGAATGTCCTCCGGCATCGCCATCGATAGCCAGTGAAATAGCGAATTTATCCTGGTTAAAGCTGGACGTGGCATGGGAGAAAATTGCCTGTTGTCCTCCGGCCAGCGATATGGCCTTTTCGCGTTTAGGGGCCTTGCGGTGAGTCTCGGTCCATACCGTTGCTCTTTTATCATCAAGCAGGGAGAGCTTGAAACCATCGAGCCTGTTTTGTGTTGCGCCATCAGTCCGGTTCCAGACCACGATCCGCGTGATATTTTGCTTCGCTCCCAGGTCGACTTCCCAGAATGGATTGTCTGTGCCGACGGCTGTATGGGCAACGCTGCCGGCATTGTAATTTCCGTCCGTTTTCCCGTCGATGGCCCTTCCAGCAACGGCATCAGCATACGTTCCTGCCTGGCTTGCCTTGCCCTTGAGGGCCACGTTTTCATTGCCGCTGAAAACCTGGACCTCGGCAATATTAATGATTTTTGCGTTTCCTGGAAGGTCGATGCGCACAAAGCGACCGGACTTGGACGGCGAGTTTGCCTGACTGGTCAACTCGACCTCATTGAGGACAAAGTTACCCTTCCTTCCTGGTCCTTTCCAGTGACTGAGACTCTCATGGCTCAAGGCATCGATTCGAACTGCGGTGACGGTTTCACTCATTGCGGTTCCTTCGATGGTGTAGGTGTCCGTTGATGCCGACTTGCCGCTCACCAGGTAGGATCCGTCATCAAGCCTCGTGAAGTTCGCACCCGATGTTGCCTTCACCGAGATATCATCAAGTAACTGCCACTTTTTATCCTCGCGACTTAAGCCTGCTTCCCATTTTGCGAGGGCTTCCCTGTTTTCACGGCTGGGGGCACTCAGTGAGTTCTCCAGTTCCCTGATTCGGGCCTTGAGTTGTTTCTGTTCTTGCACCTGTGCCCCGCTTAAGACAGGAACGGTCGGGCTCTCATCACGACGGTCAGCATCCTGGGTCTGGTTGAGGATGGCAAACATCTTGAAGTATTCCTCATGCGTGATGGGGTCATACTTGTGGGTGTGGCATTGTGCACAGGCCATCGTGGTACCCATCCAGGTTGCCATGGTGGTGTTGACACGGTCGACAACAGCGACATTACGAAATTCCTCGTCGTTTGTGCCGCCCTCGTTGTTGGTCTGTGTATTTCGGTGGAAGGCGGTTGCCACCAGCTGATCGGTGGTTTGTGGCTCAATAAGGTCACCGGCGATTTGCTCAATGGTGAACCGGTCGAAAGGTTTGTTTTCATTGAATGCACGAATGACGTAGTCACGATATGCCCAGATCGTCCGGGAAGGGTCATCGGCATAACCGGATGAGTCCGCGTAACGTGCGAGGTCAAGCCACATACGCGCCCAGTGCTCGCCGAAGGACGGTTTTGCAAGCATGCGGTCGACAAGCCCGGAATAGGCCGCCGGGCTTTTATCGGCGACGAAGTTTTCCACTTCCTCGATATTGGGCGGCAACCCGGTAAGGTCGAGTGACAGCCTGCGGATCAGGGTATGTCGATCCGCTTCCGGGGATACATTGAGTCCCTTCGCCTGCCTTTTAAGCTCAAGGAAAGCATCGATGGCATTACCTCTTTTGATCCTGTTGTGGTCAAGTTGCGGAACTTCCGGACGAGAGGGCTTAACATAGGACCAGTGTGTCTCGTAGTTTGCCCCTTCCTTGATCCATTGCTTGAACAGGGCTATTTGCCCGGCAGTGAAGCGTTTACCCGCCTTCGGCGGCGGCATCAACTCATCGGGGTCATCGGTGGTGATACGGTAGATAAGCTCGCTGGCATCGATATTTCCCGCGACAACCGCACGGGTGCCATCGTGATCAGCCGTTGCACCCTCACGGGTGTCGAGTCGTCGGTTGGCTTTCCGCTCATTTTCATCGGGACCGTGGCAGCGCAGGCAGGTATTCGAGAGCAACGGGCGAATGTCGTTGTTGAAGCTGACTTTTGCCGCAGCAGTCGACAGGCTGCAGAGAATAATGAGTGCGTTGCGTAAAAGCATGGTCTGCGGTTATGGAGTATATTGCCTTTTTCAGGAAAATATAACACTTGTTCCTGTTGTCATGGTAATGATTGCCCGGCGTTACGTTGTGGGCGTTCTTCTTGGAGAGAACCTTTGGGGTGTGTCATCAGGCTTCATTGTGTTGTTTTTTCCCAGCGCATTTTCCAGATGGCACTGGGTTTATGGGCAAGCTTGAAATAATCCCGGGCCTTGCGGATCAGGGCCGGATTGCCTGCCGCCAGGTCATTGGTTTCCCCAAGGTCCTGAGCAAGGTCGTAGAGCTCGACCGGTGGATTGTCCTTTTTCTTGAGGTTGCGCTGAACGGCTTTCCATTTTCCGAAACGTACTGCCCTGGCACCGCTACGCTCATGGAATTCCCAGTAGAGGTATTCATGTTGTTGCTGGTCTTCCCCGCCGAGCAGGGAGGGCAGCAGGCTGATCCCGTCGATCCCTGCCGGAACTTTTCTTCCTGCCAGCTCACAGAAGGTCGGGAAGATGTCCCAGTGGGCACTGATGTGCCTTGAGATTGCCCCTGCCTTGATCTTGCCGGGCCAGCGGGCGATGAGGGGAACGCGGATTCCTCCCTCGTAGAGATCCCGCTTATAGCCCTTGAGGGGGCCGTTAGAGTCAAAGAAATCAGGCATGTGCCCGCCTTCCTTGTGCGGACCGTTGTCGGAGCTGAGCATGATGATGGTCTGATCATCAATGCCGAGTTCCTTGACGAGGTTCATGATTTGCTCAACTCCCTCATCGAGCTTGGTCATCATGCCGGCAAACATTGCCGCGGGGTTCTTTACCGGGGGGCCGGCGTATCTTCCCACCTTGTCCTTGAACTGCGGGAATTGCTTCCTGAAGGGTGCGGCATATTCCTCTGGCACGTGCATGGCGGCATGGGGAATGGTTACCGGCATAAAACAGAAGAAGGGCTTAGTGGAATTGGTGCGGATAAATTTCAAAGCCTCCCTCATGATCGGGTCATGCGCGTATGTCTTGCCGTCCAGCGTGATTTTTTTCTCGTTATCAAATAACCGGGTCGGGTAATAGGTATGTGCGTTTCGTTGACAGTTGTATCCGTAGAAACGATCAAACCCCTGGTTTTCGGGAGCACCCTCGGAACCGGGATATCCCAGCCCCCATTTACCAAATGCTCCCGTGGCATATCCTGATTCCTTCAGGGCTTCGGCGATGGTGAATGTTGAGGCGGGGATGGGGTGTTGGCCGATCGGCCTGATTTCCTTGTTGCCTCTCACGGCAGTGTGGCCGGTATGAAGCCCGCTCATCAGGACACTGCGGGTGGGTGCGCAGACCGTTGATCCGGAATAATGCTGGGTAAACCTGATGCCCTCGGTTGCCAGCCGGTCAATGTTTGGTGTTTTGAACTTCTTCTGCCCATAACAGGAAAGGTCACCGTATCCGGCATCATCAAGCAGTATATAGATGATATTGGCCGGAGCTGCGTGTGCGGGGCGGTTTGCGCAGATGCAAAATGCCACGATCAGGGCAGAGCTGATGAATAAGGTGCGCAAGGGATGAGAAGTCATGAGTGTCTTTATTGTGGATGAAGAGAAAGAAAAACCGGGCAGTGTGCCATGATGCACACACTGCCCGGTGTTATGTTTGCCGTTTAAAGCGCTGTTTTGGTCACCTTTCCATCATTAGCGTGGCCGGTTCTAGCCGTCATTTTCATATACCTTGAAGAAGATCTTCCGCGTGTTCGGGATGGGGTTGGAAAAGGTGAAGGTTGTCGTCTCGCCGGCGCCGGCTGGAATGCTGTCATCGATATCGGCATCGAAACTCAGCAGATCCTGGGAGAAGAAAAGTGAATAGGTCTTATTTTCCCGGGAGAGCCAGGTAAGGCTGATCTCATCATTCTGGACATCATAATTGATTGCCGTGATCTCAAGCTGATTGCCGCCTTCTTCGCCGAAGAATTCCAGTTCAGCGAGTTGATAACGTGCTCCTCCTGTAAGGCCTGTGGCAAAACAGATGAAGCGCATTTCGCTGTAGCTGTCGGGAGTGGCAAAATGCGTGCCTGCATTAAAGCGGATGACCTGATTGCGATCTGTCCAGATTGACTGGTTGGGATCGTCCTGGCGAAAGATCGTTTCCCAGCTCAGGCCGTCATTGGACCCCTGGATTTCCCACACCCTCGGGTCACGAGCGGGAGTGTCATTGGCGGAACTGATCGTAAAGTGTGTCAGTTGATAGGCCTGCTCGAAAGCTGCCGAAACCCAGATCGGCTGAGCCGGGAAGTTGCCACCTTCACCGCCGCAACACCATTTCTCATTACCTCCGCCAACACTGTTGTCAAAGACATTGAAGGCGAATTCACCTCCTGCAAATCCTGCTTCCTCACTGGAATTGAAGATTGCGTTGTAGTTAAGGTTGCTGTCAGGGCTCCCGTCATTTTCGGGGTCTGTCAGGTCACCTCCAAGCAGAGCGAATGTGCCCACCCCCAGAACAATGGGATCGGCGGGAGCATCGTTGCTGTCATTGGGATTGCTTCCTGCATTGACTTCATCTCCGTCGGTGACCAAGTCACCGTCAGAATCCGCATTGTTCGGGTCACTGCCGGTGTCGGTAGCGGAAACAAAGACACCCGTAGCCGTCTCTGCTCCATCAGCAAGGCCATCCCCGTCACTATCGGCATTGGTGGGGTCTGTTCCTGTATTTGAGGCACTGACAAAGGTGCCGGTGTTGGTTTCCGCAGCGTCAGCAAGGCCATCCCCGTCGGTATCTTCCTCGGCGGGATTGGTTCCGTTTTCAAACTCGTCGAAGTCGGTCAGTCCATCCTCGTCAAAGTCACTTTCATCAAGCCCATTGAGGGCGGTGAGGTCATCGGCAAATTGATTTTCCCACCAGTCAGGCAGCAGGTCGTTGTCTGTGTCGATATCCTTGAGGCTGATGGTGAAGATTTTCGGGCTACCGGCATCGACATCTCCGAGGGCCACCCGCTGGGGGATTCCGGGGCCGGAAATGCTGACGTCAAACCAGTCACCACCACCTTCTTCACAGAACACATTGTCAAAGGGGTAGTAACCGGGTTCTGTCACGATAAAGGTGCCTTGCACATCCTGCGGGCAGCAGTTGTGTTTCACGGTGACCCTTCCGTTCTGAGTGTCGATGGTGAAGTAATTCGTGTCATCGGCACCAAGGTGGATGGTGTAGGTGCCGGCCTGCTTCAACAACACGTAGCCATTGATACGCGCAGCAAAGTGATCTCCCCCGCCGTCAGTCCATGGCCGATTGCCCCCGCTCGGGGTCTGGAAGCCTCCAGTACCGTGGTCCGCATAGGGCTGCACCGTGGTGACACTCCTTGTGGCGGGCCAGTTTTCCGGGTTCACGACGATCCGGTCGTAGTTCTGGTCGGTATTGTTGTGTTGCAAGACGCCGACCGGGTAGTAGCTTTCCTGGAAGGTGAGACCCGGTTCTTCAAAGTTTGGTTCGTAGGCATCCTGCCCGGCACCCGGGCCACCGATGATGGGAGGGAAACTCAGGTCGACAACAACCAGCCCGGGTACGGAGTCCTCGTTGTTGGGATCGGTTCCCGCATTGACCTCGACCCCGTCAGAGAACCCGTCACCATCACCGTCAGCGATGTGTGGGTTGGTGTCATGAGTAAATACTTCGGCCCCGTCATTGAGCCCGTCTGAATCCGTGTCGGCTTTCAGCGGGTCAGTTCCCGTATCGGAGACACTGACAAAGCTTCCGGTGTTGGTTTCCACGCCGTCCTCGAGACCATCGGCATCGGTGTCTTCCTCGGTGGGGTCGGTGCCGTTTTCAAACTCATCAAAGTCGGTGAGGGTGTCCTCATCAAAGTCGCTGTCATCCAGTCCGCTGAGGTCAGTGAGGTTGTTGGCATATTGCTCTTCCCACCAGTCGGGCAGAAAGTCATTATCAGTATCAGCCGGATTGAGCTTCATCGTGAAGATTTTCGGGCTACCGGCATCGACATCGCCGAGGGCCACCCGCTGGGGAATGCCAGGACCGGTAATGCTGATGTCACCCCAGTCGCCGCCGCCCTGCTCGACCATAACGTTGTCAAACGGGTAGTAACCCGGCGTTGAGACGTTGAAGATCAGGGTCACGTCGCTTCCGCCTACCCAGTTGTGGTTGGCGGATTGGGTGCCTTCAGGGGTGTCGATCACGAAGTAGTTGGTGTCATCGGCACGAAGGTAGATGGTGTATTCCCCGGGGTTGGTGAACAGCACATATCCATTGACGCGGATTGAGAAATTGTCCCCGCCGCCATCAATGTAGGGAAGGTTTCCTCCCGATGGGGTGTTGAATCCGCCATTGCCGTGGTCAAAGTAGGGCTGGACCAGTGTGGCCGTTTGCGAGGGGGGCCAGTCACCGGGGTTGAGGGCAACCCTGTCATAGTTTTGCACCGCCTGATTATTGACGACGATGCCGCCGGCATAGTGGTTTTCCTGCATGGTCAGCCCGGGCTCATCAAGGTTGGGCCTGTAGGCATCCTGCCCGGCACCGGGACCACCGATCAGGGGAGGGAAGCTCAGGTCCACAAAGACAAGGCCGGGGAGGGAGTCCTCGTTATTGGGGTCGCTGCCGGCAGCAACTTCACTGCTGTCGGAGAACCCGTCACCATCGCTGTCTGCAATGTGCGGGTTAGTCTCATGGGTAAATACTTCCGCCCCGTCATTGAGCCCGTCTGAATCCGTGTCGGCTTTCAGCGGGTCGGTGCCGGTGTCTGACACACTGGCAAAGCTGCCGGTGTTGGTTTCCACGCCGTCCTCGAGTCCGTCCGCGTCAGTATCCTCCTCAGTGGGATCGGTGCTGATTTCAAACTCGTCAAAGTCGGTGAGGCCATCCTCATCAAAGTCACTGTCATCAAGGCCATTGAGGGAGGTGAGGTTATTGGCATAGATATTTTCCCACCAGTCAGGCAACAGGTCGTTGTCTTCATCGGCATCACTTGGCGCTGATGCCTCAAGCAGCCTGTAATCATTCAATACCTGGTTGTTGTCCGGAACAGCACCGGAAAAATCTCCCAACTGATTGTGGACAAAAAGCTGCACTTGGGCGCCGCCCCCGCGTTCCCAGTAGAGGAATTCCACCTCGTGGTTACCCAATGAAAGCTCAACAGCTCCCACACTGGTGGAGGACCCGCGGTTCACATCCGCAACAACCACCGGGTTGCCGTCAATCCACAGCCCCCCCCCCATCATCGGAGTTGAAGCCAAAGGTATAGGTTCCCGGCTCATCGATGAAGATGTTTCCGGTTGCCTTGATGGCAAAATCATTAGTGTCACCATTTTCCACCCCGATGAGCGGGAAGGCTTGCGCATTCGGGAAGGGGCCGTTGGCATTTTCCCGGAAATTAATCGTCAGGTGGGAAGTGGTAGTCTCGTTGATCAGGTTGCCGAGCCCGTCAAAAAGAGCCCTCGTGTCGGCAATGGAATTAAGCGCAGATCCGGATTGCGCATTACGCACCAGCCAACTGTCCGGCGAGTCATCGTCATCAGTGGGATCCGTTCCTTTATTGACCTCGGTGCCATCACTTGCGCCATCACCATCCGTGTCGGCGAGCAGGGGATCAGTGCCTGTGTCTGCCGCATTGACAAAGATGCCGGTATTGGTTTCCACACCATCGGTGAGGCCATCACCGTCCGTGTCGGCGTTCTTGGGGTCGGTGCCCGTGTTGGACGCACTGACAAAGACGCCGGTGTTGGTTTCCACGCCATCATTGAGTCCATCCTCATCAGTGTCCTCATCAATCGGGTTGGTCTTGTTGGCATATTCATCCTCGTTATTGACTCCATCCTCATCCGGATCCCCATCAGGGCCGTTATCAACATTGACAATACCGTTTTCATCCGGATCAAGGCCGTTGTCATTGGGGTCGAGTCCATAGCGTTCCTCCCAGGTGTCAGGGAGTCCGTCATTGTCGCTGTCCAGCGAAGGGTCCGTATTGATTTCCAGGTTATCGATAAAGAGGTCCTGGTTGGCACCCCCAACCCGGGCTGAGAAACCGAAGTTGAATGCATCATTGCCTAACGCGCCGGCGGGCAGCGGCACATCGATGAAGTTGGCATTGGTATTTAACCCGGTGGTGGTGAAGGAGACGGTTCCCAGGTCGGCATTGTAACTGGCGGTCATGGTGCCGGTCACGCGCTGGCCGTCATTGAGAATAATCCCATTGGTGAAGGCAAGGTCGCCCGGGTCCTGGCCATCAAGCACTCCGGAGATGCCGACTCCCTGTTCCGGATCGCCGTTGTTATAGGTATCGACCTCGAAGGAAATATTGGTGGTTACACCTGGACGGTTGGACATGCCTTCTTCGGCTTCTCCACGCTCGCCAAGGGCGAAGTTCCCGTAGTTGAAGGAAAACCCGTCAGCAGGATTGCCGGCGCCGGCACTGTCGAATAGTTCGAAGTCCCAGGTGGCGGTCCAGCCACTGGCAGAGTTTTCCATGGCCGGAATGGTAAAGCTGGAGTAACCCAGCCCCTCAAGGTCCCGGGTGAGTTGCAGGCGTCCGCCCTGCACACGGGCTGCCTGGCCAGTAATGATCGTGCCGTCACCAAGGTCGGTAGTGCCATCGGCAAAGCCATCGAAATTCTGCGTGTAGGATTCTGCCTGCAGGGGACCGGCAAAGGTGAGGAGTAAGGCTGCAGTGATGAGGGTCAGGGTGTTCGTGATACGATGGGACATTGGTATGGTCGGCGGGGTTCAGAATGAATAGATATTGCTTAAATAAAAAGCAGCGTGGGTGAATTTAAGTCTTTGGGGATTAGTTGCTTCTACCAAATTAAGTGCATCGGAGTCAAGATCTTATTAGGGTGGGGGCAGTTTTTGCTATCCTGCTAATCGTGAAGCTTATCCGTAATAATTCATTGCCTTCATCACACCTGATCGGATACCCTTTGGGTGATTTTTCCAATCATTATGAGGAGTAAAGCGATTATTTTTTTGTTCAGTGCCCTATCCGCTATGTGGTCCAGTGGTCATGCCGGCATTATTGCGATCACCGAGACGGGGATAGGTGGTGATGCTCCAGCGATTATCAGCAGTAATTTCGGCGAGGAATCGCTTTCCTTTTCGGACCGAACCCATCAGCACAATGGTGCGGCTTTTGACCCTGCTACCGGTTCACTTTCCACATCAGGATCGGCGGTGATTGGCTTGCCCGAATATTTGCTGGGAGGCAATTATATACGTTTTGCAAACAACGCCCGTGATAATAATCCCTACAGTGCCGTTGTGGAGGCTGATGCCCCTACCAGCTGGTATCTGCTGGTGGATAACCGTCTGGATGGGCTTTCCGGAAATACCAGCAGCCCGAACTCGACGGATCCGGTCCTTGCCGGCACCCTGCAGTGGATTGTTGATGATGGCTGGCAGCGGGTCAACACCGGTATTTCTCCCAATGGACAGGCGGACTATACGGGAGTCGATGAAGGTGGTAACGCGGTGGGTGCGGGATTCGGGCTGAACCAGTTTTATTCAGTTTACACGCTGGAGGGTGTCTCGATCACAATCAGGGGGCAGGGAATAGGCGGCAGTAATATGCTTAGCCTTGTTGCCGGTTCCTCGCTGGATAACGACGTCCCGATCAGGTCTTTCAATGCTCCTCCCGTGGTTTCTTCCGGGGACAGTGCTGAGTTGCGCTGGGCAATTCATCCGGATGCCACCCTTGCGACGATAAGCCCCGGCCCAGGCAGCGTGTTGCCTGCCACTGATGAGAACGGTTCAGGTTCGTTGCCTGTCACCCCACTGGTAAGCACGACCTATACACTAACCGTTGAGTCCCCGGGGGGGGGGCTGAGACCAAGGATGCACGAATTGAAGTCAGCCTTATTGAGAGCTTCGAATTCAGTCCGAATACCCTTATCAGCAGTGGTGAGCCGGTAACGCTGAACTGGAAGGTGCGTCCTGACGTCAGCGCCACCATTACCGGCGTGGGCCCTGTTAATGCGTCTACAGATGCCAACGGCGTCGGTTCCATTGTGGTGACACCTGCCGAGGCGACAGTATATACTCTCAGCGTGACCGGCAATGATGCAGGGGGTGAAACAGAAACCGGCAGCCGCGCGCTTTCCGTTCCCGTGCTGCCGAATGGCACAAATTTCGCCCTGCTCGACATTGGTGCAACCGGGGGCCGGCCCGAGCCGGGAGCCCTCGGGGCAAGCCAGGTCGGTGCTGCCACCAATGGCCAGAACGGGGTGAACATGCTGCCCACTTCATTGACCTCGGAAACCGGTGTTTCTTTCACTATTGCCATTGACAATATTTCCCCTGAGGGGGTGCCGGTTGGTGGCCTTGACTGGCGGGATCGCGGTGATGGCCCCGGAACTCCGGAGACACTCCTGGTCGAGGACTTTGTGAAGAACAATGCAGGCATGGTGCGCGTGAGGCTTGGCGGTTTGCCGGCCGGTGATTATGACGTGGTCAGTTATCACTTTGATCCGGACTTTGACCAGTGTGAGTCGATTGCAGTGCTTGTCAGTGATGCAAACGGTGACGCGGTCGACACCGGGGTGCGCGGCAGCGCCTTTATGTTGCCGCCGGTTACCGTGGCAGGACTTTCAGCTGATCTGCTTGCCGATCATATCAGTGTCTTCTCGTTTCGTTCTGATGGAGTCAGCGAGGTATCCCTTTACTTTGATGGTCGGAATGCGGGTGACATGGAGGTGCCCCTCGACGCGTTGCGAATCCTTCAGGGGGCAAGCAGCAGGATTGAGGTTCTTTCCATCCGCTATGCCCCGGGTGAGAATGAGGTCAGCCTCGACTTCACGTCACGTCCCGGGGCAAACTACCTGATTGAGGCAAGCGATGACCTCATTTTCTGGGAGGAACTTGATGATGCCTTTTCTTCCGGCGGCGAGCAGAGCACGTTCACCGATCTTGGGTTGCCGCAGGATCATCCACGGCGCTTTTACAGGATCAAGGAGAACCAGGGGTAACCTTGATCTGAGCTTTATTTTCTCGGGAGAGCCCGAAACTGCTCAAAAAAGAGAATTTCTTCCCCTATTGGAGGTCAAATTTGCGTCAAAAATTAGTTAAGATTATTAACAGTAGTTAACATTTTATAGACACAAAAAAAAACTCGTTTCGTAACTCGTTGATGTCCAAAATCGAGGCTCAAAATGATCAATCGGGAAGAATTTTTGCTTTGACCAAAGCACAATATATTGTGCATATTGATCCTCGCTCTATCAAGATATAGTGGTTTTCGCCATCGATGCCATTTTGTCAGCTAGGGCGAAAAATGGGGGGATTTTCATAGGGCCTTGCGGCGCCGCTTGTGGCGGAGCTACGGCTGAAAAGCTCCCTAAGATATCCTTAATTTAACGAGAAATTGATAGATCGCTCTATGCGCGAAATAAAAGGCTGATGGAAAAGACGTTTGAGATAGGAAGTAAGCAATTTGTTCTCGATAAGGATAAGGCGGAGGAGGCTTTTGCGGCAAAGTCGGTAATTAACGGCCGCCAGACAGAAGCGTTCAATCTTCTGCCCCTCAAATACCAGTGGGCATACGAACTTTACCGGACCATGAAGGCCAATCACTGGGAGCCTGAGGACATTGCCATGGGCAAGGACATTGAACAGTGGCAGTCGGACAACCAGCTTACTGACGCGGAACGATGGATTATCCGCATGGGCATTGGTTATTTTTCCGCTGCCGAGGGCATTGTCGGGGACAATATCCTGCACGTGATCCGCGAGCTGGTCACCGCTCCCGAGCTAAAGCTGGTATTGGGTCGTCATGCCCATGAGGAGAATATCCATGCGGACTCATTGCTTTACATGATCAGTTCGCTGGGCATCAACCCGCATGAGTGTGAGGCGATGTTTGAGCAAATTCCGACTATCAAGCGCAAGAATGAGTTTGTGACCCGTGTTTCCCATGCCCTGCGGCGTGATATCGACCTGACGGTTCCAGAGAACAAGAAATTGTTGGCCAAGGACATCTTTGTCTTTGGCCAGTGCATGGAGGGCACCCAGTTCTACGGGCTCTTTGGCATGATCCTGAGCCTGTATCGACAGAACAAGTTTACCGGCATCGGACAGATGTTCCGCTATACACTGCGAGATGAGTCCAACCATATCGAGCTGTTGCGTAATTTGTTCATGGATCTCATAGAGGAGAACCAGGAGATATGGACAGATGATTTCCGCGAGGAATTGCGTGAGACGATGCGTGAGGCGGTTTCGCTGGAGAAGGAGTTCATTGAGGATTGCCTGCCGGTAAACTCGCTGGGACTGAGTTGCGAGGATTTCATTCGTTACATTGACTACATTGCTGACCGTCGGCTTGAGGGTGTTGGCTTGGCGCCACTGAACCCCGGCACCGAGAACCCCTTCCCCTGGCTGGCGGAGATGATGGATATCAGCAAGGAACAGAATTTCTTCGAGGGCCGGGTCACGGAATACCAGAAAACTTCGGCTCTGGAGGTGGTCAGTGACGACGAGCTTTAAGCAACCCCGCTGAGGCGGGGCGATTGGCCCGCACAGCAGAGCCTGGAAAATGACATGCTCTTAAACTGAAAAGGACAGAACGGCCCCATTAGCAACTTTGACGGAAAAATTCTAGATGATAGTAAGAAATATACTGAAAGAGGACCTTCAGCTGAAGCACTTCGCTGAACAGCCAACGGAACATAATCCTCCGCGTTTTGACTGGTCGGAATATGCGCGCGCGCAAACACCTGCCATTCCGGGGCAGCTCCAGATCAAGATCGAGATAGGCGGGCAGACCCGTGACTATGATATTGCCGAGGTGGCCGATACCGTGGGTGGCGCGCTTACCGACCTGCTGATTTCACGGCAGGAGGAGGACATTTTCAATGATGAGAACCAGCGCCTCGTGGCAGGCATTGCGCGTTCTGTCACCGAGGAAATTGTCGAGCAGAGCGAACAGTCCCGTGCCTCGGAGATGACTTTTGATTCGACCGAGATGTCCCGGATTATCGAGCGTGCCCTGATCAAGAACAATGCCCATGATGTTGCCCGGTCACTGATTATCCGCTCGCAGCGAAATGCTGTAGGGGCCAATGGCGAGGATGGTGTCCAGCAACGGGATACCAACGTGATTCGGCGCAATGGCCAGGCGGTTCGTTGGAATCCCAACAAGGTGGAGATTGCCGTGCGCAAGGCTTTCCTTTCCCTGCATCTTGACTCCGGTCCAGCCGAGGACGTGACCCAGGCCATCAACGACCGTCTTGCCGAGGATGGTGCGGAGTTTATCCATATTGAGGATCTCCAGGACCGTGTGCAGGAGGAACTGATGCGGCAGGGGTATTTCAAGGTTGCCGAGGCGTATATCCTTTACCGGGCACACCGCGCTGTGCTGCGCGAAGCTGAGCAGCAGGAGTCTCTGGAAGTGGAGGCCAAGGTGGAGGAGGACCCGAACCAGGATGCCCTCATCCTGGTGCGTAACCTTGATGGGTCGACTTTTCTCTGGGATGGCACGGATTTGCGCAAGCGCATCGAGTTTGCTTCACTCAAGCTGGACTTATGTCTTGATGGCGAGGAAATTGAGCGTGAGCTGCGCCGATCGGTTTTCCCGGAGATGTCCAAGTCGGATTTGGACAAGACAATTATTCTCAATGCCAAGAGCCTGATCGAGCGAGATGCGGATTTTGCTCAGTTTGCTGCCCGGATTTTGCTTACTTTCATTTATGAGGAGGTCCTGGACTGGGATATCGTCAAGGACGGGATCGGGGATCTCCCGGCAGCCCACCGCCGGGGTTTCAAGGCCGGGCTGCAACGCGGCATTGAGATCGACCGTTTTAATAAACGCCTGCGCGATCAGGAGCTCGACAAGCTTGCAGAAGCCATTGATCCAGCGGCCGACCTTGATTTTGACTACCTGGGTATCCAGACCCTCTATGACCGTTACCTTACAGTGGACAAGACCGGAGATGTCCACCGACGGATTGAGACACCTCAACTTTTCTGGATGCGTGTCGCGATGGGGCTTTTCCGTGACGAGACAGAGAAGCCTACAGACAAGATCATTGCCCTTTACAGGCTTTACAAGGCCCGCCGGTTTTGTTCTTCAACACCGACCTTGTTTAATTCCGGGACCAATCATTCCCAGCTCAGTTCCTGTTATCTCTACAAGGTGGATGACTCGATTGAGTCGATTATGCAGCGCGGCATTGCAGAGAATGCCTACCTATCGAAGTGGGCCGGGGGCCTGGGAGGATCATGGACAGCCGTGCGTGGCACCGGCAGCCATATCCACGGGACCAACGGTGAAAGCCAGGGTGTCATCCCGTTTTTGAAGTTGCATAATGATCAGCTTGTTGCGGTCAATCAGGGCGGCAAGCGGCGTGGTTCCGGGTGTGCTTACCTGGAGAGCTGGCATGTCGATATCGCTGATTTCCTTGAGTTGCGCAAGAACACCGGTGATGACCGGCGTCGTGCACATGACATGAACACCGCGAACTGGATTCCGGACCTTTTCATGAAGCGAATGGAGGCCAGGGAAGACTGGACGCTTTTCCGTTCCAACGAGGTGCCCGATCTGCATGACCTTTACGGGAGTGCCTTTGAGCAGCGCTATATCGAGTATGAGGCAAAGGCTGCCGCTGGTGAAATTCACGGCAAGTCCATCCCTGCAATTGAGTTGTGGAAGAGTATGCTGAAGATGCTCTTTGAGACGGGTCATCCCTGGATCACCTTCAAGGATCCCTGTAATGTTCGCAGCCCCCAGGATCATTGTGGAGTGATCCACAGCTCCAACCTGTGCACAGAGATCACGTTGAATACCGGCGAGGATGAGACAGCAGTATGCAACCTCGGTTCCGTGGTAATCGATAATCACCTTGATGCGCAGGGTGAGATTGACCATGAAAAGCTGCGTGAGACGGTCAGGATTGCAGTGCGGGCGCTGGATAATGTGATCGATATCAATTTTTATCCAACAGAAGCAGCCCGTCGTGCCAACCAGCGACATCGCCCGATCGGGCTTGGGGTAATGGGGCTGCAGAATGCGCTTTTCCAGCGTAATACATCATTTGCCTCGCAGGAAGCCGTCGAGTTTAACGATGAGTTCATGGAGGCAATTGCCTATTATGCTTATGAGGCGTCCAGTGACCTGGCGTCAGAGCATGGGTCCTACTCCACCTACAAGGGGTCCAAGTGGCACCGGGGACTGTTGCCTCCGGATACCGTTGATTTACTGGAAGCTGAACGTGGACAGAAGGTCAAGGTGCCGCGCGGAGGGAAGTTGAACTGGGATGCGTTGCGGGCAAAAATCCAGAAGCAGGGAATGCGCAATTCCAACGTCCTGGCAATCGCCCCGACGGCGACAATCTCCAATATCATGGGCAGTTCGCCCTGTATTGAACCCACCTACAAGAATCTCTTCGTGAAGAGTAACCTTTCCGGCGACTTCATTGTCCTCAATTCCTACCTCGTCCGGGACCTCAAGCAGCTTGGTCTCTGGGGCAAGGACATGGTGGACCAGCTGAAATACCATGATGGTGAAATCGGCGATATTGATGAGATCCCTGAGGAGATAAAGAAGAAATACGCCACGGCATTTGCCATTGAGCATCGCTGGTTCATAGAGGCCGCAGCGCGCCGCCAGAAATGGATTGACCAATCCCAGTCATTGAATCTTTTCATTGCCAAGCCCGACCTTAAGCAGCTCTCCCACATGTATCGGGACGCGTGGCATGCCGGCTTGAAGACGACGTATTACCTGCGCAGCCTGGCGGCTTCAAACATTGAGAAGTCGACAGTCAATGCCAAGAAGAAGGTGCGTATAGATCCTGCCAATGAACAGGCCAAGTCACCGAGTGCTGAGGAGGTCCAGGCCTGCAGTATTGATGCAATGATCAATGGTGGTGAATGCGAGGCGTGCCAGTAGGTTTTTTCACAGCAGAAATTGATTGCAATGAGTGAGCAAAATAACATTGATGCCGACAAGATCGTGATTGCCATGCCGCCGGTCGATGACCCGACAGGGCACAGCCCAACCGGGACCGGGGGTGAGCAATGGGAGCCGGTATTGGCGGATTGATTTCCAGTCTATTTCAAGGCAATTCCTGACCCGGGACGGAGCCGTTTTCCAACAACCAGCCTTGCAGCACCTTTTTCCGGGAGTATCCCGGGGGAAGGTGCTGTTTTTCTGCTGCAGGACAAAAAGTTCCGGGATCAAAGCATGACCGGAGCGGTCTATAAGGAGGCTTGAGGGGTGACCAGGCGCTCGAGATGCTTGGCCAGCATATCAAACTCAAGGTTTACCACATGCCCTGCCCGGCGGTTTGCCAGATTGGTTACTAATTGGGTGTGAGGCGTGATCCAGCAGGTAAAGGTATGCTTTTCATCGTCGATTTCAGCTGCGGTCAGGCTGATTCCATCAACTGCTATTGAACCCTTTGGGGCAAGGTAGCGGGAAAAATCCGGAGGCATGGTGACTTCAAGACGATGGTCTTGACCTGCCGGATCAAGAGCAACAATTTCGGAAACGGTATCAATATGGCCCTGCACGAAATGGCCACTGATCCTTGAGGCCGGACGAAGTGCCCGTTCAAGATTGACATGCTCACCCTGTTGAAGGTTGCCAAGATTGGTGACCCGTAATGTCTGTCCCAGGATGTCAAAGGAGGCACTTGTCTGAGTCCTGGCAACAACACTCAGGCAACAACCGTTTACTGCAACACTTTCCCCGATTTCCAGTTCTTGAGCAAAACCGGGAATGGTGACGTCCATTCTCGCACACTCATTTTCCTGCGTGAGCTTTGCAATAGTGCCAATGCTTTCAACAATGCCGGTAAACATAACTTAAGCTATACAGGCTTGCGGGCGATAGCCATGAGAGTTTGAAAATAGGGATGTTCCTGCTCTTTGTCGACAATTGCCGACTCAATGTCCTGAAACCCGGCTGAATCCAGGAAGCGGCGTATTTCCACTTCTGCAAATCCCAGCCACAAGTCAGCATATAGTTCACGGGCTTCCTCAAAATCATGCTTGAGGAGATCCATCACGACCACACGACCACCGGGCCTGGTGATCCGGAATGCTTCAGTCAGGGCTTTTTTGGGCTTGCTGGCGTGATGCAGTGCCTGGCTGAAGAGGCAGAGATCAACTGAGTCATCGTCAATGGGTGGAGACTGGATATCACCCAGCCGGTATTCAAGGTTTGAATAACCGTTTTTAAGGGCAATGGCAGCTCCGAACTCCACCATCTTCTCGGAACTGTCGATGGCGATCACCTTCTCGGCTCTCTGGGCGAGGAGTTGGGCCAGGGTTCCCTCCCCGGCACCAAGGTCGGCTACCACGCCGGGTGTCATTAGTTTCAACAGGGTCTCCGCCAGACCTTTCCAGCTCCGGCCGGGGACATAGTTGCGCCCGAACTTGCCGGCAAGCTCGTCAAAATAAAGGCGGGCCCTGTCTGAGCGCTTGGCCAATACCAGCTTGAGTGCCTCACTGTCCTGCTCACACTCAGGGATTTCCTGCGCAGCACTCTCCACCACGGCGAGTATTTTCTCCAGGCCCCCGGCATCGTCGCCGGAAGGCTTGGATAACTGGTAGAAAATGTGCTTGCCGGAGCGCTCATCTTCAACCAGCCCGCCGCCTTTGAGCTGCGCCAGCTGGGAGGAGATCCGTGATTGACCCATTTCCAGTATTTCCTGCAGCTCTGCCACGGAGAGCTTTTCACGGTTCAAGATCCTGACAATTCTTACACGGGTCGGATCAGCCAACAGTTTTAGCCATTTCAGCATTGACGACATCATAATTCAGGTAAACATATCAACATATCACGATATTTAGATATATGGCAAACAGCTTCATTTTTTCCTCGGAATCCGTCACAGAAGGCCACCCTGACAAGGTTTGCGATACGATTTCTGATGCCGTCCTTGATGCCTGCCTCAAACAGGATGCCGCTTCGCGTGTTGCCTGCGAAACCATGGTAAAGGACAATGCCGTCATCCTTGGGGGGGAAATCACAACCAACGCAAGCCTTGATCACCGGCAGTTAGTCAAGGAAGTGCTGGTGGACATGAACTATGACTCCTCCTATGCAGAGGGCAGTGGTTACAGTTATAACTGCAAGTTTGACGCGCAGGGTTTCTTTTTCTTGAACCTGCTCGGGCAGCAGTCCCCTGATATCAAGCAGGGTGTTGATGACTCGGCTGCTGCTGACAAGGAGACTGCCGAACAGGGAGCGGGTGACCAGGGGATAATGTTTGGCTATGCCTGTAATGATACGGCAGAGTTAATGCCCGCACCCATTGCCTATTCACACCGGCTTGGTGAGGAGTTGACCCGGTTGCGCAAGGACCGTGTCCATACCTGGCTGCGCCCGGATTCAAAGACACAGGTTTCTGTTGAATACGTGGAGGGTAAGCCAAGCCGCATTACCGCGGTGGTTGTTTCCACGATGCATGCCGAGGAAATTTCAACTTCTGAGATTCGTGAAGCCCTTGGCAGGGATCTCATTGAGAAGGTTTTGCCCGCCGACCTGCTGACTGAGGACACCAAGTATCACATCAACCCGACCGGTTTATTTGTTGTGGGTGGTCCCGAAGGGGACTGCGGCCTGACAGGCAGGAAAATTATTGTCGATACCTATGGTGGCATGGGAAGGCATGGAGGAGGCGCCTTCTCGGGAAAGGATCCCTCAAAGGTTGACCGTTCAGCTGCCTACATGTGCCGCTGGGTTGCCAAGAATATTGTGGCCGCCGGCCTTGCTGATCGCTGTGAGCTGCAGACGGCTTACGCAATAGGTTATCCCGAGCCTGTTTCCCTGACCGTTGATACCTTCAATACCAATACCGTGGATGAGGCAAAAATCGAGAAGGCGGTCGGTGAGGTGTTTTCCTTCAAGCCGGCAGATATCATCTCTCAGTTGGACTTACTGCGACCGATTTATCTCAAGTCGACCAACTATGGTCACTTTGGCAGGGAAGATGACCTTGATTCTCTGCGTTGGGAAAAGACCGACAAGGTGGAGGAGCTAAGGTCAGCATCCGGTTCCTGATTTAACCAGCTATCAATTATCGATTTTTCATGAGTACAATCACAGAAAACAAGGAAGATTATAAAGTTGCGGATATCAGCCTTGCCGACTGGGGCAGGCGTGAAATTGCAATCGCTGAGCATGAGATGCCGGGGTTGATGGCTACTCGAAAAAAGTATGCCTCCGAGAGACCGCTTGAGGGTGTCAGGGTGATGGGTTCGCTGCACATGACGATCCAGACTGCCGTACTCATTGAAACACTCAGGGACCTGGGAGCTGATGTGCGCTGGTGTTCCTGCAATATATTCTCAACCCAGGATCATGCCGCCGCCGCCATTGCGGCTGCAGGGGTTCCTGTTTTTGCGTGGAAGGGTGAAACCCTTGAGGAATACTGGGAATGCACGCTGAATGCGCTTACCTGGCCTGATGGCAGCGGGCCGGAGCTCATTGTTGATGATGGGGGGGATGCCACGCTGCTCATCCACAAGGGGGCTGAGCTTGAGGAGGGGTCGCACTGGGTGGAAGGTGAAAGCACCTCGCATGAAGAGCAGGTAATCAAGGACCTGCTGAAAACAATTCATTCTGATAACCCGATCAAATGGACGGCCTTCTTGAAGGACTGGAAAGGTGTTTCCGAGGAGACCACCACGGGGGTGCACCGCCTATACCAGATGGCTGAGCAGGACAAGCTTCGCGTGCCTGCCATTAACGTCAATGATTCGGTCACCAAGTCCAAGTTTGACAACCTGTATGGCTGTCGCGAGTCACTCGTTGATGGCATCAAGCGGGCCACTGATGTGATGATCTCCGGCAAGGTTGCCGTCGTTTGTGGTTACGGGGATGTCGGCAAGGGTTGTGCTCAGTCCCTGCGTGGACAGGGTGCGCAGGTGGTCGTGACCGAGATTGATCCAATCTGTGCCTTACAGGCGGCGATGGAGGGTTACCGTGTCCTTACCGTAGAGGATACCCTCGGTTGGGCAGATATCTATGTCACGACCACGGGTAACAAGGACATCATCCGTCTTGAGCACCTCGTGGCGATGAAGGACCAGGCAATTGTGTGCAATATCGGCCACTTTGACAACGAGATACAGGTTGATGCGCTCAATGCCGCGGAAGGAGTCAGCAAGGAGAGCGTGAAGCCGCAGGTTGACCAGTATACGATGGCCGATGGCCGCCAACTATATATGTTGGCAGAAGGTCGCCTGGTAAACCTGGGATGTGCAACGGGTCACCCGAGCTTTGTCATGTCCAACAGCTTTACCAACCAGACCCTTGCGCAGATCGACCTGTGGAAGAACCGGGAGACTTATGCCCCCGGGGTTTATGTCCTGCCGAAAAAACTCGATGAGGAAGTTGCCAGGCTGCACCTTGAGAAGGTCGGGGCAAAGCTGACCCTGCTTACCGAGGAGCAGGCGGACTATATAGGCGTTGCCCAGGAAGGTCCCTTTAAGCCTGAGCACTATCGGTATTGATATTGGCGGGGTGCCATCCGGCCAGGGATGACAGGTATTCCTGCTGCCTGAATCTCAGGAGGTTGCCAGGTCCCAAGGCTTGCGCATCGCGCGCTTGCGCATGGAATTGGCCTGGGCATTGCCGATAAATTCCTCATTTTCCGGGTCCCAACACAGGGCGGTATTGAGCCGCATGGAGATGTTGCCCAGGTGGCAAAGGCTTGCACAGCGGTGACCTATTTCCGCGGGAAAATAGGGATCTTTGCGTGTTTTGACGCAGTCGAGAAAGTTACGGTGTTCGCCGCCCTTGCAGGTATAGAGGTGAAGTCCGTCAGCAGGAATTGGTTCCCTGACAATGTCCTTGTTGCTTGCCTCAAGGCCTGAATCCCAGCTCTTGCTGCCGCACCAGCCATCACTTCCGTAGAAATGCAGGCTTGTGCCTCCGCTTTTCACGTTGAGCTCAACTCCGTTGGCATAACTGTAGTCGATTTCGTATTCAATGAACGTGTTATATATGCTTCCCTCGTTGACGGTTCCCTTGCCACTGACCTTCTCAGGGCCGGTGTGCTCCGTGTCGTTGGCCCACTGTGCCGTGTCAAGCTGGTGCATGCCCCAGTCTGAGAATTTTCCTCCTGAGTAGTCCCAGACATGGCGCCAGTGTTGCCTCTCGGTCCGGTTTCTGGTGTATGGGGCGTGTGGTGCGGGTCCCAGCCAAAGGTCGTAGGCAAGGTCATCAGGAGGCGCCATCGGTTTTTCATTGGGGAAGCGCTGTCCGGCAGGGAGGGTGACCTTTATTTTTTCCAGTTTGCCTATGCGGCCGTTGCGAACTGCCTCAGCGAGCCTGTGGTAGACGAACAGGCTCCTGTCTTCGGTAGAAGTCTGGAACACCTTGCCGCTTTTCTTCACAAGGTCAGAGAGGTAGCGGCCTTCGGCGATGGTGAGGGTGGGCTTTTCGCAGATGACATCCTTCCCGCGGCGTATTGCCATTGCGCTCATCAGCGTGTGCCAGTGGTCGGGTGTTGAAATCATGACCGCGTCAATATCATCCCGGTCGAGAATTTCCCGGAAATCCGTATGTTGTGAACAGCCACTCTTGCCGTAGTGCCTGTCAGTGATGCCGGCTGCTTTATTCATGCGGCTCTTGAAAACGTCACATACTGCAAGGACCCTGGCATCAGGCTGGCGCAGGAACATGTTCAGGTTGCGGTGAATGCCGTGGTTTCCCGTGCCGATCATGCCAATGGTGATTTTATTGCTTGGCGCTTCCTTTCCAAGGACATGGGAGGGAATAATCGTCGGCAGCGAAACGGAGGTTGCTGCGGCAAGGGACTGCTTGAGGGCTGTGCGGCGTTTCATGGTGAATTATGCGGACCGGAAATGGCGGGCCTTCTGTTGGTTGTCATGCATTCTCATTTCTGTCACCGGGTTCTTCGGCACTGTTGCTTGCTTGTATTTCCTTAATGGGAGCGGTGAGCAGAAGGGCACTTAAAAAGGTGCAGGATAAAAGGGTAATTGGCACTGCAGGGGAAATCCAGTGCTGGGTGGACTGGAAGACAATCATGCTGATGGTGAAATACAGTAATACCAGCAGCAGTGACAGGCCCACTGCCCGCCTCCGATGCCGCCTGAGAGTCACCAGTCCTGCTGCCATGATGAGAGCCCAGGAAATCCAGGCCGTATGTCGGGCGGCCTGGTTGGAGTAGCTGTTGCTCTGTATGGTGGCAATGGCCATCGCGAAGAGCTCGGCCTGGGAGATTTTCTTGTCACTTCCTGTGGAAACGGTGCGTGATCCCTTGTGGTCCAGCCCAAGGAGGATGACTCGCTTCTGGAGGGCATCACGTTCCGGCTTGTCCAGCCCGCCTGTGCCATTGCCCCCTTCTTCCCGGGGATCGTGTGCCAGGATACTGGCATTCTGGATGTCGGGCAGGGCCCTTGTTGCGCTGGACACGACAAGCGCCCCTGAGGCATCAATCGGGATTACAGCCTTGTTTCCCACGCGAATCGTTCGGCCGAGTTGTATTTCGACCTCGCCTGCCGTGACGCCGAGTTCCAGCATGGTTGCCAAAAGCACAAAAGAGGGAATGACCGTCTGGTTGACGCGGGCAAGTAGAGGAACACTCAGCACGTTTTCCGGGCCGGTTTTTTCACCGAGGTCAATGGCAGTGAATCCTGATGGAAAACCCAGCGAGGTAAGGCGCGGGTCCGGCAGAGAGAGGATATTGGTGAAAGCCGGTATTTTATCGATGTCACCTTTAATCGCGGGAAGCGGCCAGAGGAGGCTGAGGGTGGCTTCCTCGGGTTTTTTGGCAGCCGAGTTGAATTGCAGGATTGCGTTCAGCAGGATTTGGCCCTCGCCATACTGCAGGCAGGCGGTGCGCAGGGCATCAAGCAGTCCCTGGTCAGCACCCTGCCAGGACAGGGGGACTTCCATGGCAACGACCTTCGGTTGGAAGAACTTCAGGCGTTGCAGTAACTGTGCATAATCCAGCGGGTTTGGTGGCCAGGTCCAGAAGCCGGTTTCCGAGTCGTCGATTCTCAGCAGGGTCACTGATGGCGGAGTAAGTTCCTCCCCTCCGGCTGCCCGCAACCAGTCCTCATAGGATGCATTGAGGCCAGCCATGGCGCCGCGCTGTTCCTCGCGGTTGACAAAGAATGCCGCGGACAGGCAGAACAGCAGAAAGATAATGGCCCTTTGATTATTTCTCACTGGTTCTTTTACCCTGTTGTTCTAGTGCGTGCGCTCGATACGCAGTGTGCGGGCTGCTTCACCCGCCTTCATTGAGACAAAGTTGGTTGTTCCGATCCAGTGACATGACCTTCCGTCCGTAAGGTTGTGCATATGGTAGTGTTCGGGCTCCTGTAATTCGGGGATTGTGCCAAAAAGGTGGATGTGCCCGGATTGAGTGGAGGAGGGATTCTCGTTGCTGATCCTGAGGAGTAACTCTCCATCGGCATTTCTGCGGATTGAAGCACTCAGAAGAGGGTTGGAACTTGAGCAGCCTAATGTTTTTTCCTGTTGCGTGCCTGCGGATTTTGCCATGCCATTTGAGGGGGCGTGAAGATTGGCGGCACGGGTGCCTGATTGCGGGAAACCGATCCCTGGAAGGCCTGGCCGGAGATCGGGATCGGAATTGTCCAGGGAAGTGAGCACAGTGCCTGGAAAGTCTTCCCTTAGGGAACCGATCAGCTTCTGCCAGAATACCTGTGAGAATTTCCCGATCTGGCTCAGTTCAAAGATGTCAATGCCCTGGACAATCCAGTAGCGAAACACCGCTTCCCAGTTTTTCCGGTGGAAGTGCCAGTTTGAACTGTCCAGGCGGGGTGTGCCGTCTGTATGGAATGCCTCCGGAGCCTTGATACGGAAAGGATGCTCCCTGGAGCATTGCAGCGGGATAGTGAGGCCGAGCGTTTTTCCCTGACGGGTGATTGTTGCAGCAAGTTCCCCAAAGGATAAGGGGTTGCCCAGTTCCCTTGAAATAGTGTAATGCCCGCCTTCATCACAACCAACCAGGTCCTTGCCGGCTTCAGGGAAAAGGCTTGGCAGGATAAATATCCCGGCGCTGCTTGCCTTTGCCCGGTCAATCAGGTCCGGAAGAGGTTCCCGGGCAGCACGGAAACATTCCACATTGCCCAGTTCAGGGATCCCGCTTTGCGGCAGCTGCATAAGGCCCGGTTGCTTTCCGGGGAGAGCTTCAGGTATTGTCTGTATAAGGGTTTCAGGCTGTATCACCGAGTCCGGGCAGTTGATACTGGGCAGCGGCTCAATAGTCAGTTTCTCCTCTTGCGGGTCTTCCTGAAAAATGGACATGTGGGTCACTGAATTACCTGTTCTCAAAGAGAAAGTGCCTCATCACTTAAATATGGAACAAGACTTGGAAGAATAACCTCTTTTTCCAGGATTTCGCGCAGAGACTCAAGAGCGGACGGAATATATTGAAGGAAATGCTGTTTTCCTGAGCTGTTGGCAAGCATGGCATAGGCCCCGAGAGCCTGCATGAGGCGCTGGGTGGCACACCGCGTATAGGCTTGCTGCTCTTTGTCGGAATGATGATGGCGGAAGGCATAATGGATGAGTTCTTCACGCTGCTTTCCGGTTAAGCAAACATATGGATCGTGGACGAGCGAGGCAATATCATATGCCGCGAGCCCCAGTCGCAGTCCCTGATAATCTATCATGTAGGGGCAGTTGTCCCGGATCAGTATGTTTTGTGACTGAAAATCACGGTGAACCAGCACCCTCGGCAGGGCAGCGAGTTCCATGGCGAGGTTTGCAAATTCCGGCTCCTCTCGCAACGCGGTAAGGTAGGAAGGGGCCCGCCGTGAGTAATGACCAAGGAAGTGCTCAAAGAAATAATCCTGTTCCCAGTTGTAGAGTTTTTCATCAAAGGGCGGCTCCAGGGTGGCCTCCTCGGTTGCACTGAGCTTGTCCAGGTCGAATGAATGGAGCTTGGTTATCTCATCAATGACCACCTTGTATAAACGGCTCTTCTCAGGCCATGGTGTTTCACGGTAATCCCAGAGGTGCCTGCTGCCAAGGTCCTCAATCCAGATCCTGCCCCTTCTTTCATCATGGTGCAGGATTGCGGGGATCCTGTTGCCGCTTCGCGAGAGGATCCTGCCTGCCGGAATAAATTTCAGGTTGTCCGGGCGCTCACCGGTGTATTCCATGAGGATAAGGCTTTTTTCCGAGTCAGTGTGAATCCTCAGGTAACGGCGTCCCGATCCTCCAATCTCGTTGAGTGGTTCTACCCGCGCTCCTGACAAAGAGAGTGAGGGGAACGCGTCGGAGGTGGCCTTGAGAATTTCCTGATGCACGGCTATGACTTCTAAACGGGTGATGACTATACGACGGCATCCTCCAGGTTGTCATGAACGATTGACCCACTGCGTACGACACATCTTGTGAGATTGACGCCGGGGTCGACTTCACCCCCGGGCCACACGATGCTGTTTTTGATGGTGGCCCCGGCGCCGATATTTGCCCCGGCTCCAATGTGGGAGGCACAATCAATATTCGCTCCCGGTGCAATCAAGGCACCCGGAGCGAGCTTTTCTTTCCAGCCTGTAGCTTGCCCCTCAAGGTAGGAGGGGAACCCGGATCGGGAAATTTCAAGGTGGGCATCCAGGTAGCTTTCGCGGGTTCCCAGGTCCCACCATTTGCCTTCATCAATGACCACGGCACCCAGTGCGCCGGCTTTAATGAGTTC
>CACIUL010000024.1 GCA_902589825.1 uncultured Verrucomicrobiota bacterium | reverse complement strand
GTCCGCGTTGGGAAATCGCTTCAGGTAGGCTTTAATTCGACCCTCATTTTCTGAAGTGGGTTTCGCCGTAGCAGGCAGGACAGTGGTCAATAATACAAGCAAGGTTGCGCACGCAGTAGCGTAAGAAGGATTCATCATTGAAAACTAGCAGTTTAAAGGGAGCAGACTACACATTTATTACAGGATTGAGCCGGAGGACCGCTATTTAGAGCGGGGTAAAATCTGTAAAGGTTTTCGGGTGATGAATGCAGGCCTTAAGGTGCTTAAGGGAGAACTCCCACACTCTGGGGGCCTTGTGAGCTTGCTGTAATATCGCTTTTTCCAGTGGATGAGAACATCAAGATTTTCTTCATTAAGCTACTGCGCGCCATATTGTTAGGGGATGCCTTACATGTTGTTTTCTCACCCATTGAGAGGAACTCAGGATTTTTTAAGATATATATTGAATGATTGAATTCGTGGGCGAGGTAATTGCATGGATATTTATGTGGGGAACCTCCCTTATGACATTGATGAGCAGACCGTGATCGATGCTTTTGCCGCTCATGGCAGCGTAGCACGGATTAATATGATCACTGACCGTGAAACCGGACGTCCCAAGGGGTTTGGGTTTGTAACTATGGATGACTGGAAGGAGGCGCAGGCGGCCATCAAGGCCCTTGATGGGGCAGACATTGGCGGCCGTGCGGCGCGGGTAAACCAAGCGGAGAAAAGAAATGGTCCCGGCGGCGGCGGCGGCGGCGGCGGCGGCGGTGGTGGTCGAGGCAATCGCGGAGGAGGTTATGACCGCGGCGGCGGTGGAAGGGACCGATATTAATTTTTCGCCGTATTCGGGCGTTTAACGGCATCGGGTGAAAACCTGATGCCGTTTTTTTGTACTTAATTTTGCAGTTCGCGAATGCCTTCTGCAAAATTCGTGGTTGCTTCAAATCCCAATATCCTGCGGGCGACTGAAGGATTACCCAGTGAATGTTTGATGTCGCCTTCACGTTCTCCTTCAAAGATCGGTTCCGGTACGTCAGGATCAATTCCCTTTAGTGCATCGAGTAACTCGAGTAATGTTTTTCCCTGCCCTGTGCAAAGGTTGTAGATTCCACCCGGGAGTTCAGTATTGGTTGCTGAGGTGATAATTCCACGGGTAATGTCCTTGATATAAATAAAGTCACGGCTCTGCCTGCCATCTCCATAAACGGTAACAGGTCGACCAGATGCACAGAGGTCAGCAAAGATACTGATGACTCCGGAATAGGGTGAGGTGGGATCCTGGCGCGGGCCATAAACGTTAAAGAAGCGCAGGCATGTGGAAGTCATGTCGTGGCTTTTTTCATATGAAAGCAGGAGCGTTTCCGCTTCCAGCTTGGCCATGCCATATTGGTTGATGGGGTTTGTGGGGCCTTCCTCACTAAGGGGAAGTTGATCCGAGTTCCCGTATACGGCTGCGGAGGAGGCAAAGACCATGCGTCTGGCTGCCGCCTTGAGTGCAGCTTGTGCGACTAACTTTGTCCCGAGAACATTAATGCGGTAATTCTCGTCGGGATTATGCTCCGCGATGGGGACACTGACCAGGGCGGCCAAGTGAATGACTGCATCGGGTTGGAAGTCGCCGAGGATTGTTGCCATGGCATCCTCCTGGCAGATATCCGCCTGAAAAAAAGAAAACCGGTCGTGTTCACCAATCCCCTTGAGGTTAATGCGTTTGCCGGTGGACAGGTTATCAATACCAATGACTGTCTTTCCAGCATCGAGCAAGCCCTCACAGGTATGGCTGCCGATGAAGCCAGCTGCTCCGGTTACCGCGACACGGTTAATTTCACCGGATACTTTTTGCTCTTCCATAAGGCCTTCTAATGGGCAAGGGTAGTGGAAAATTACCCGCCCTACAAACAGTCATGCTAAAACGAATACTTGGAAAATCCGGCTATCAAGTCTCCGAAGTGGGATTCGGTGCCTGGCAGATTGGTGCAGACTGGGGAGAGGAGGTATCCCGTGAATCTGCCAATGAAGCCCTGCAAGCCGCAGTGAATGCCGGTATGAACTTTATTGATACAGCAGATGTCTACGGTGGCGGGAGGTCGGAGGAGATTGTGGGTGCGTTTATCAGGGAGTGTGAGGAGAAACTGTATGTGGCTACCAAGATGGGCCGGGCAACCGAGGAGTGGAATTCGGGCTATGATGAGGTTGCCAGGGCGGCCGAAGCCTCCTGTGAGCGACTTGGTGTCGACAGCCTCGACCTGGTGCAATTACACTGTATTCCGGAGGAGACCCTTCATGCCGGGCAGGTTTTTGAGAGCCTTGAGAAGGTCAAGCAGCGAGGATTAATCAAGCAATACGGGGTCAGTGTTGAAACCATTGACGAGGGGCTCTTTTGCATAGCTAACTCGGAGGCGGTTTCCCTGCAGGTGATTTTCAATATTTTTCGCCAGCGGGTTATCAGCGATTTGCTTCCTGTTGCCATGGAAAATCAGGTTGGCATTATTGCCAGGGTGCCCTTGGCAAGTGGTTTGCTGAGCGGCAGGTTTGCCAGAGGACACGAGTTTGGTGAGAATGACCACAGGAGCTTTAATTGTGATGGGCAACTCTTCAACGTGGGTGAGACCTTTGCCGGTGTGCCTTTTGCTGACGGCGTTGACCTGGCAGGACAGGTCAGTGACTTGTTGGATGAGGAATGCAGCGAGGCATCATTGGCCCAAAAATCCCTGCGGTGGGTGCTTGACCACGAAGCGGTAAGCACGGTCATTCCAGGGGCAAAGAATGCCAGCCAGTCTTCAGAAAATGCCAATGTTTCCGGGATTTCACCGCTTTCAGAGCAGGCCCATTCTGATTTGCGCAGGCTCTACGATGCGCAGATTGATTCCCGGGTGAGGGGACGTTATTAGCCGGGCCTGTATACGAGAGATGAAATTCGTCGGGTTCATTCTTGCTTGTTTGGTGCTCTTCCCCGGTTTGGTGAAGGGAGAGAGTGAGATTCCGGCATTTGATGTAAAGCAGATTGATGATATCAGAGCTGTAGTCGGCAAGCAGATTAAGGTTAGCGGATTGATTGAACGGACAGGGAAATCCAAGGGAACAGGAATGAATTTCCTCAATTTCAGCGGCGGAGAACTTACCGTGGTTGTTTTTGGCCGCAGCCTGAAGAATTTTCCGAAGGGAGAGCCTGCCGATATCTTCAAGGGGAAACCCGTTGAGGTGACGGGTAAACTCGAATTCTACAAGGAGAAGCTTCAGATTGTCCTTGAACAACCATCTGAAATCACCTTGCTGGAAAAGCAAAAAGGAGAGCCGGTTAAAGTGGCCGCGAAGAAGCCAGCCCCTGCCTTGGAAAAAGCGCCGACTGCATCCAAGGTGGAAGAGCCCGGGAAAAAGAAACCGCCGAGGGTAAAGGTGGATCCGAGGATCTATTTTGACGATCCCTGAAGCGGCGAAGGTTCCTGTTTTTCTTATATACAGATCATGGAGCTGCCGGGCGCCATGGCGGGCCGCTGTCTCCTTTTGCATTCAGGAACTTTGCTCCTACATCTCGGTACCATGCGTGAAGTTTTGGACGCATTATCTGGACCTGACCAGGCATGTCTTGAGCAAGGTCTTTGCGTTCACCAGGGTCGTTCTTCAGATTATAGAGGCTGACTTTGCCTGTCTCATACCTTTCTACCAGCTTAAAGCTTCCACTGCGGATTGCTCCTCCAGGGAATCCGCCCTGGTTTGAGTAGTGCGGGTAATGCCAAAAGATGGCATCACGATTGATGCTGCCTTCACCATCCTTTAACAGGGGAACCAGGCTAATGCCATCCAGATGCTGTGCTTTACGGGGAGGAAGTCCCGCCAGCTCGAGCAGGGTAGGATAGAAGTCGGTCGAGATCACCGGGTGGCTGCAGGTTCCCGGCTTTACAACCGAGGGATAACTGATGATGAAGGGTTCCCGTATTCCCCCCTCGTAGAGCCAGCCTTTTCCCCCGCGCAGTGGCAGGTTGGATGTGGGTGAACCCTCGGAAGTCGACAGTCCGCCATTGTCCGAGGTAAAGCAGACCACGGTATTTTTTTCAATGCCGAGTTTCTTGATTTGGCCCAATACTCTGCCGACAGCGGCATCCATCGACTCAACCATTGCGGCGTAAGTGGCGTGTTTTTGCAGGATGCGAACCTGGCGCTTTTTTCCGCCCGGCCAGACTTGCTCCTCAGGACCGAATGCATTTCCCTTGATGCCCTGAGCTTTTTTCTGGTATTTTGCGACCAGTTGCTTGGGTGCCTGCAGCGGAGTGTGGACATTGTAGAATGAGAGGTAGATCAGGAAGGGGTCACCCTTGGCATGGAAGGACTCGATGATGTCAGTGGCTTCCCTTGCAAGCCTGTCGGTCAGATATTCGCCGGGATTCTCGTTCTTGAGCCGGGGGTTTTTATAGGGAGAAAAGTATCCGCCTGGCGGGCTTCCGCGGTTGTGCCCGCCGATGTTAACGTCAAAGCCCTGTTTTTCAGGCCAGAATTCCTCGGTTGGTCCAAGGTGCCATTTCCCGAGGAAAGCGGTTTGATATCCTGCCTGTTTCAGGCCCTCTGCGAGGGTGACTTCAGCCAGCGGCATATTACTGTGCAGGGGTGCGGGGTTAAAGCGACCAGAACGTTTTCCGGAAAACCAGTTCGTTGCATCGATCCTGCTGGGATACTTGCCGGTCATGATACTGTAACGGGTAGGGCTGCAGACAGGATTGGCAGCATAACCGTCAGTGAACCTCATTCCTCCGGCGGCAAGTTGGTCGACGTTGGGAGTTTCATAGAAGGTGTCCGGGTTATAGGCTCCTATGTCCATGTAGCCGAGGTCATCAACCAGAAAGAAAACAATGTTCGGCTTGGCCTGACTTGAAGTCAGCAGGGCAATCAGGGAAAGGAAAAGGATAGGAAGGCGCATGATCTTTACCAAAGGTTAAAAGAATAGGTGTTTTGTGGAATGAAATAATCGCAGGGGTTAAGTCATTGTCAAAGCCTGGAGCGGTGTAGAGGCCATCAGTTGATGCCAAATCCGGAGGTTTGTTAATGAAAGTTAAATGCCGGGACATCCATGGTCAGTTGGGTTATAATAACAGCCGCCCGGGTTTGGATAATAGAATATCATCAATCTTTCACCACGGGTTCTTTAAACCTTATTACCAGAGAAAAAATGTTCGTGATCACTCCAAGAAAAAAAGTCAACGGCCTGAACCGGGCATTTGCTTTCCTTTGCCTGTTTTGCCTTTGTGTATCTTCTGCTGCAACGGTTCATGCGGAGGATAAAAAGCATTCAGACAAGGAAAAGCCGAGGCAAGATCGACCTCATCGCGGGGGTCCTGAGCATCGCGGCGATGCTGAACACCGGGGAGGCGAGCGTGAACGCCATGGGGAGCGCGATAATCGTGGCAATCAACTGGAGCGTCGTATGCTTGAGTTGCGAAGAGAGGTTGGCAAGGCAATGCAAGCAGGCGATCGCGAGCGGGCCGAGAAACTGATGCACGAGATGCGTGAGATGCATCGCAGAGAGGGTCAACGCCATGAAGGCGGGCATGGGAATCAGGAGCATCGCGGAGACCGTGAGCATCATGAGAGGGAGCGCGGGGAGCGTCATGGGGATCGTGAGCGTCATGAGAGGGAACACGGAGAGCGTCATGGGGATCGTGAGCGTCATGAAAGGGAACACGGGGAGCGTCATGGGGAGCGCGAGCATCATGAAAGGGGACATGGGCAGCGTGAAGAGCACGGGGGCGACCGTGTTGACCAACTTGAGAGGCAATTGCAAGAAATGATGCGGCATATGCATGAAATGCGACGTGCTATCGGTGAACTTCACCGGGAGATTGCCCGTTTACGTGGCGAGGATCATGGTGCGAAAAACCATGGGGAGCGAGAGCACCATGGGGAGCGAGAGCACCGTGGTCATCGTGAACCTGAGAGGAATCGTCGCGGACGCTAGGGCATACAAACAATCCATTCAAAAGGCGCACTTGGGAGCAGGTGCGCCTTTTTTGCAGGATCAGGCATGAAAAAGGACAGCAAAAAACGAATGCACGGCTTCATCTGGCTTTTCATCTTCATCCTTAGCTTTAGTGGTTACGCGGGTGAGGTGATGAATTGGCCGCAGTTTCGCGGTCCGGGTGCCATGGGTATCGCGGAAAACCCTTCGTTGCCGGAAAAATGGAGCAAGGAAGAGAATGTGGCATGGAAAGTTCCTGTTGATGGCATGGGGTGGTCCTGCCCTTGTGTATGGGGTGAGCGCATCTTTCTTACCACTGCGCTAAATTCCGGCAAGACCGAGAAAATCAAGGAGGGGCTTTACTTTGGCGGTGAGCGTCCTGCCCCCAGGGACATTCACGAATGGAAGGTGATCTGTCTGGATTTGAAAACGGGCAAGACCATGTGGAGTAGGACAGTGCACAAGGGTATTCCCGCCCATGCCCGTCACCTGAAGAATTCTTATGCCTCGGAGACGCCTGTCACTGATGGAGAGAGAGTGTACGCCTATTTCGGTAATGTGGGGTTGTTTGCCTTCGATATGGAGGGGAAAAGGATCTGGGATTATCGATGGAAGCCTGTCAAGACACGCCTAGGATGGGGCACTGCGGCTTCCCCTTTCCTCCATAAGGAGAGGATTTACGTTGTAAACGATAATGAGGAACAGTCATTTTTAACTGCGCTTGATAAAAAGAGTGGATCCGTAATCTGGACCAGGAGCCGGGATGAGCCCAGCAATTGGTCTCCGCCTTTCGTCTGGGAAAACAGTTTAAGAACCGAGATCATTACGCCGGGAACGGGCAGGACCAGGTCCTACGACCTTGATGGCAAGGTGCTCTGGACGCTTAAGGGATTGTCACAAATTACCGTGCCGAGCCCGTTTGCTGAGGGCGACCTTCTTTTTTTATGTTCAGGATACGTGGGGGACAGGCGGAAGCCATTCTTTGCCATCAGGCCCGGTGCCAAAGGGGATATCAGCCTTGGCCCTGATGAGAACGCCAACAGGTTCATTGCCTGGTGCCAGAAGAAAGGAGCACCATATATGCCAACTCCCGTCCTTTATGATGGACGGGTTTATGTGCTGCTGGACCGTGGCCTGCTCAGCTGTTATGAGGCGAAAACAGGAAAGGTGATTTATGACCGTCAACGCCTCGGAAAGTCGGCAAAGTTCACTGCATCCCCGCTGGCTTATAATGGCAGGATATTCTGTTTCGGGGAAAGGGGGGAAACCGTCGTTGTTGAGGCGGGAGATGCCTTCAGGATGCTTGGTCGCAATGAACTGGGCGAAATGATCATGTCGACACCGGCTGTTGCCGGGGATTGTCTCATTATCCGCACACTTCATCACCTGTACTGCATCAGGAATACAGGAGCTTGATGCCGCGGCATGCTGTTTATTTCAATTGGTCGAGGATTGATTCTGCGACCTGCCCTGCCAGTGCCAGAGATCCTTCGGTCGTGAAGTGAACATTGGCCTTTCTGCCAATCTGATTCCAGCGTGCCTTTGAGAAACGATATAAATCATTGGTGGTAATCCCGTTTTCTGACATTACCAATGCGGCCACTGCATTGTATTTCATGGCATCACCCACGACTCGTCCCTTTGCCCCCTCGGGAACGGGAGTCGTGTTTCTCCATATCAGTTTTGCCCCGGTTTGCTTAAGTCGCTTTACCAGCTTGGCAAGGTTTTCGCTGTATTGCCGGATGGGTACCTGTTGGGAATTGGCCGGGTTTTTTGGGTCCGCGAGATTCTCGCCGTTAGGCCCCATGTATTTCAAGTCATGCAATCCCCAGTTGAAATGGATGACGTCCCATTTGCCCTCCCCGAGCCATTCGTCAATCCCTGCAAGGCCATGTTTTGTAGAGGCACAATTGGTGGGCGGGCGGTGAATGTTTGCCTTGCCTTTCAGCAGGTTGCGTACTGGCAGTGTGTAGCCGATAGAGATGGAATCCCCTATAAGCAAGACCCGTGGCAGACCGGGTTCGTCTTCAATGGGAGAGAGTGGACCTCTGCTTTTTCCCTGCTTGGGAGACTGGGTCGATGACGGTTTTCCGCTATTCTTTGCCACTGGCGGAAGCAGTTGGAGTGTCATCTGGATGTTCCCGTCAAGTGGGTGGTCCGCGTCATAATCACCCACTGTGCCACCCGGATCCGATGATACGGCAAGCCCATCGATAGGCATGGTTTTCAAGGGAAGCACTTTACCCTTGGCAACCTGCCTGCCGTTTACCTGCAGTGTCACATTACCCAGTTTCGTCATCTCGCAGCGAAACTTGAAATTGAAACCAGACAGGGGAGATCCTGTCCGGATTTTGCTGACCTTGCCGTTAACGCAGGTTAAGTAACAAAGGTGTCCTTTATCAAGGATCAGGGCAAATCCATGGGCGTCTCCTCCCTGGGCAATGATAACCCCATTTGGATCGCTGGATTTTACTGCCCCCTCCAGGAGGATTCCCCGGCCGGCAATATTGGGAGCTTCCTCCTGGGCAAGTCGGTCACCTTCCTTTAGCTGGAAGTGTTCTTTTTTACTGGTTTTTTTTTAACCCTTGGCTTGCCTCGCCATGTGCCCACGGGGGATACATTGGCACGATCCGCATAGGCCTGGAATTGCTCGGAAAGTTGCTTAACGAGCACAGGCTTGTCTTTTGCCAGGTCATGAACTTCAGCGCGATCCATGGCAATATTGTAGAGTTCCCATGGCCGGTTTTCCTTGGCGACCAGTTTCCATTCCCCTTTGCGGATGGCAATATTTCCCTCATGTTCCCAGTAAATGGCATCGCGTTTGATGGTTTTCCCGTTAAAGGCGCTCACCAGGCTGCGCCCTTCCAGCGGTTTAATTTTTTTGCCGTTAAATTCCTTGGGATAATTCACCTTTCCGAGTTCCACGCAGGTGGCCATGATATCAATCAGGTGACCTGGCTGGTGCTCAAGTTGTCCCTTGCGCTTGATGCCGGCAGGCCAATGCGCTACAAGGGGGGTGCTGATGCCTCCCTCATGCACCCAGTGCTTGTATTCACGGAAGGGCGTGTTTGAAACATTGGCCCATCCCATTCCGTATCCAATGTAGGTGTCTGCCGGCCCGGGCATGACGCCTGCCCCGGTGCGCACAGGATAACCGTCCCGTGTCTGCCGTGGCTGCATGCGGGTCTGCAGTTCCCCCTTTTTCATCGCGGGCAGGGTCGGCTTTTCAGGCCGTGGCTGGAACTTTCCTCTTCGCCCGTATGCCTCCGCGCACCCCCCGTTGTCCTGCAGGAAGAAAATCAGGGTATTGTCCAGTTGTCCCGCCTTCTTGACGCTTTCCACGATTTTTCCTATGCCTTGGTCCATTTCATCAACCATTGCGGCATAAACCTCCATGCAGCGGATTTCCCATTCCTCCTCCTTCACGCTGCCCCATTTCCATGCCTGGGGCGAAAGCTCTGCATCTTTCTTAATGATGCCCAGCTCTTTCATTTTCTTGAAACGTGCTTCCCTGATGACCTTGTATCCGGCATCATATTTTCCCTTGTATTTAGCAATGGTTTCCTCTCGTGCATGCATGGGCCAGTGCGCCGCGGTAAATGAGACATAACAGAAAAAAGGAGAGTCGGGCTTTGCCGCGACATGCTCGTTGATGTAGCGCACTGTCTGGTCGGCAATGGCATCGGTGTAAAACCAATCTTTTTCCGGGGTATACTCGGGGTCACTATCCGGGGCGATCTGTGTATTGTCGCGGGTCAGGGAGTTGGGATCCCACAGTGATCCGGCTCCATGGATGGTGCCGTAAAACCGATCAAAACCACGCTGGGTCGGCCAGTTATCCTTTGGTCCTTCCGGTGACACATGCTTGGTAACATGCCATTTCCCGGCCATGTATGTGCCATAGCCTGCGGATTTCAGGGCCTCGGCAATGGTCACGCATTCGCGATTGAGTTCCCCCCGGTAACCTGGATGTCCCCGGTCTGTCATCATCCAGCCAATCCCTGCCTGATGCGGATAGAGACCACTTAAAAGAGAGGCCCTTGTCGGGCAGCATCGTGCGGTATTGTAGAACTGCGTGAATCGCAGGCCGCCTGCTGCGAGTTGATCAAGAACCGGCGTCTCAATTTCGCTGCCGTAGCATCCAAGGTCGGAAATGCCCATGTCATCACCCATGATCAGGATGACATTCGGCCGTGCAGCGGCAGGAAGAGATACAGTGAAGCACAGAAGGAAGAAGGTAAGGACAAGATTGGGTTTCATGGGTTTGTTTATCGAAATCATAATTATTTACCTGGATGCATTCATGCAATGCATCCCTCATGGAGAAGGTTTTGCTAAGGGGTCGCGATATGATTCACGATGCCTTCCCGCGGGGTATCAAGGTCGGGTAACCTACTCCTCTTTGAGCAGCCCCAGCTTTGCCAGCTTGGGCCAGATGACAACGCGGCAATAAGGCGCATTCTTGTTAGCCTCGAAATAATCCTGATGATAGTCCTCGGCCGCGTAGAAGGTGCTTACCTTGGTGATTTCCGTGACGATGGGATTTTTGAATTTCCCGGACTTGTCTTTTTTGGCCTTGGATACCTCAGCAGCCTTTTTTTGATCCTCGCTGTGATAGAAGATAGCCGAGCGGTATTGTGTCCCCTCGTCTCTTCCCTGGCGATTGAGCGTGGTTGGGTCATGCAGCTCCCAGAAGACCTCCAGCAGTTGCGGGAAGGAAAGGGTCTTTGGGTCAAACTTTACCCTGACGATTTCCGCATGCCCGGTGGTTCCGGTGCATATTTGCCTGTAGGTGGGGTTCTTGATGATGCCGCCCATGTAGCCGGATTCGACGGACTTTACACCCTTAATCCTTTCCAGTACTGCTTCAATGCACCAGAAGCACCCGGCACCAAGGTCAACGGTTTCCAGCTTGGCACTTTCCTCCTTTGATATTTTATCAGGTGTAACGGGATCGATAGGTTTCACTTTTTTTCCTCCGAGGAACGCCGGCCCGGCAATAACAAAAGCAGCTGTGGCCAGCATTACAGCAGTAATTCTTGAGGCTTTTCGGATCATGATATCTTAGATATTGTTGCTTTAATATCTCAGCATGGGATCGATAAGTCAATGCCACCTGAGGTATTCATATTGCTTGGCAACATGGAGATTCAGTGCACCTAGTCTACTAACATGAAGAGTTTTTCCCTATTAATTGTTTTCGCTTTTGGGTTGGCATCTGCCTTTGGAGGGCAGGATGCCAAGAGGATGAAGAAGGAGGTTGACGGCCAGAAGCTCGGCTACTGGCTGCACGTTCCGCAGGCTGAGGCACCCGCCGGCGGGTGGCCCATGTTCCTTTTTCTTCATGGTGCCGGCGAAAGGGGTAACAATCTCGAGCGCGTAAAGGTTCATGGTCCGCCAAAACTGATAGGAAAGGTGGATGAACTTAAGAATGCAGTGGTGATTTCCCCGCAATGCCCGTCGGAGAGTTGGTGGATTGCGCGAACACTCATGCAATTGCTAAAGGAGGTCATTGATGAGCATGGGAAATCAATTGACCTGAACCGTATCTACGTGACCGGGCTGAGTATGGGCGGTTACGGCAGCTGGGATTTGATTTCAAAATATCCCGGATTTTTCGCTGCTGCTGCGCCGATCTGCGGGGGGGGCGATATTGGCAGGTTGAACTTGAGGCTTGGCTCAAAAATTCAACGCAGTTTCCGGATCGGGGATTTAAAGAAAGCCGGGGATATCCCTGTATGGGCGTTTCACGGGGACAAGGACGGAGTGGTCCCACAAAGGGAAACCGAGATCCTTGTGGATGCCCTTAAGGATGCCGGGAATAAAAAAGTGAAATTTACCTCCTATCCAGGTGTGGGCCATGATTCATGGACCCGGACATATGCCAACCCGGAGTTCTATAAGTGGATATTTTCCCAATCCAAAAAAACGGGTCCCCGCATCAAGGTTTTCCTGCTTGCCGGACAATCCAACATGGAAGGACAGGCGGTAGTCGATCTCGATCATGAAAAATACTACAACGGTGGCAAGGGGATCCTTACCAGGGTGATGGAGCAACCAGAGAATACGGCGAGATATGCACACCTCAAAGACTCCAGCGGCAACTGGACAGTTCGTGATGATGTCATGGTCCGGGCAGTAATACGTGACGGCAAGAAGGTCCTGAATGGGGGCCTTTCCATCGGGTTTACCGGATATGGGGATCGCCATCACTTCGGTCCCGAGCTGCAGATAGGGCATCGGCTGGGCGATCGTTTTGAGCAAACGGTGCTCCTGATTAAAACGGCATGGGGTGGTAAAAGCCTGCACAGGGACTTTCGTCCCCCTTCCGCCGGCGGAAAAACCGGCGAATACTACAGGAAAATGCTTGCTGATTATCGCGAGGGTATCGCCCGTATTCCCGAAGAATTTCCCGCATTGGCCGGCTGCAAGCCTGAGTTGACCGGTTTTTTCTGGTTTCAGGGCTGGAACGACATGGTTGATGACCAGGCACGGGCCAGTTATGAGCAGAACCTGGTCCACTTGATACAGGACCTGCGGCGAGACCTTCAATTTCCCGGCATGCCGGTTGTCGTGGGAGAGCTGGGTAACGGCGGCCAGAACGCAGGTCAATCCATGAAGATGATACGGGCAGCCCAGGCGGCTGCGTGCAGGCGGCCGGAACTGGGTGGCAATGTGCGTTTTGTCAAGACCACCGACTTTGCCCGGCCTGCCAGGGAGTCCCCGAATGTCGGTCATGGTCACCACTGGTTCGGCAACGCCGAAAGTTATTTCCTCGTTGGAGATGCACTTGGGCAGGCAATGGTGGAATTGCTGGGGGCAAGGTAACGAGATGTTTTGCCTGTTAATCCGGGCTGCAGGGAAAGGGGCAGGCGGGGTTGTTTTCTTGCTGGACTTCTCCGGGTTCTGACGAGTAGCCCCGGCTGTAAAGCCGGCATCTTGCATCGCTGCTATTTAGCGGGCCGTGTTCAGTGTCCAGTGGTTGCCTGAGGTTCCCAGTCCCAGTGTTCCCGGCCCTGAGGCATACATGATCAATCGGTGACCGTCACTATACCACCAGGCCTTGTGTGCGGCGACGGCGGCAGGGTTTCCCATGAAGATACATTCCCCGCTTGCACCGCCGGTAAACCCGGCCCGCTTTGCCCTGACCGTGAAGGTGCGGGTTTCGGAAGTAAGGCCGGTATGGGAGAAGTATCCATTGGTTGCCATGTCTATGGAGTGATCCCGGCATGCCCTGCTCAGGTTTTCTTCAAGCCTGAGGGGATCCAGATTAATCGCCACGCGACGGTCATTTAGCAGGGAAGCAAACCTGATATGTTCATTGCCGGCCCAGTTGCATGACATATTATGCCTGGCGACAGCCTCTCTTTCCTGGATCAACACTTGGGTGTTCTCAAGCGTGTTCATAATTTTCACGAAACCTTCTGCTCCGCCGGCATTACGGACAGTATCAATCAGGCCGGCTATTTTTCCCGTTTTCCTGTCAAGACACCATGCGCTTTCCCCGGCAATTTCCCTGAGGATGTTCAGTGGTGCCTCCAGCGTGGATAGATCCTGCCTTTTGGCCCGCTCAGCACTCTTGACGGTGCGTAGGTAGAGCCGCACGGCTTCGCCAAAGTCATCGTCCATTTCCTGATGTCTTTGCCGGTAATCCTGTGGGGCTATCTTTTTCCAGTCGGTTTGTACCGTTTTCCGGGTCGAGGCCATCACGTCCTGCCAGTTTTCATAACTTTCCTTGAAGTCGGTTAATGCGTTCTCATTGACGGAGAGGTTAAAGGCGATGTCACCGATCTGGGTAAGGTAATGGATCCTTGCCTTTGCCAGGAGGTCGAGGTAGACAGGCTTGGCTTCTTTGCCAAGGTTTCGCATCGCCAGATAAGCTCCCTTGCGCTTGCTCTCCTGGCCGGATTTCATGTAGGCGAGGGCACGTTTTTGCTTCTCTTCGCTTAACGTAAATGTTTTTTTCTCGACGGATTCATGTTCCCCGGTTGTGGCCTCGGGAACGGCATGCGGCGGGGTGTTTTCCCCTGGTTGTTCCTGTGTCTGCCATTCAGGTGAAGTGTTCGCCTGTGTGGTTTGTGCGGGTTGCTGCTGATTCGGTACCGGTCGAAGAGGTTCTTCTTTTACCGTTTCCTGAGCGGTCAGGGAGTTCCCGGGACCGCCGCCCTCTTTCGGTGAGAAAAGCACAATCAGGGCTGCCACGATCAGCAAGATACTGAGAATGAGCACCGGGTTATTCCTGTTGCGCTCATCATTGTTGCTGATGCGAAAGCGGGCCCTGGTTCTTTTGCCTGTTCCTGGCCCGGGGACACGCAGACCGGCCGGATTTTCCTTTACCGGATCAAGGCCAGGAATTTCACCCCGTTCCAGTATTTCAAATTCGGCATCATCCTGTTCAGGAATGATGAACTTGGATGTACAGTTTGTGCACCGGCCTTTCTTGCCAACATGTGATTGACTGACCTCGATGGAGGTTGAGCAAATGGGGCAAGTGATGCGCATTTTTTCCTGCCTGAAAATGCGGCTCAGGCGGCGGGCTTACACGGGCAGACCGGGAGTATTCTATTTACCTGGGCAGCATCATTGATGCGTGATGTCCTCAGCTTGTTTTTTCCGCTTCTTCCTCTTGGCTTTGCTCGGGAGGTTCTGCGTTGTCCTTGCTGATCACCGTGCCGATGCTGGCTTTCTCGAACTCGACCTTGACGTTATCTGCTATCTTCAATGTCACGCTGTGTGCCTTGACATTGGTAACCAATCCATGGATTCCTCCTGCAGTAATAACCTTGTCACCTGTCCTCAGTGAATTGCGCTGCTCCTCCAGCTTTTTCTGCTTCTGCTTTTGCGGGCGAATCAGGATAAAGTAGAATATCACGAAGATCAGCAACATCATCACCAGCGGGCTTGACAATAATCCTGGTGCTGCCTGGGGCGCGGACTCGCCTCCTGAAGGTGCTCCTTCGCCGGGTGTCTGGGCAAGCAATAAGGTAAGTGATTCAGTGATTTTCATTTTTCTGATATCTTGGGTTTTGTAAGTATTCCTTTATCTTCGCGATGTCAGGCGTGAAATCAACCTGCAAAAGGCCGCTCTTTTGAAGATAATATGACAGGGGCTCCTGTGAGAATTGTCATGAGGGCGCAGGGTGCATGACATGAAGTGCACCCGATATGGAATGGACACTGTTGCTCAATTGATATCGGGTTCCCGGTTATTTGCCCCGTATGTCCTGTGTAAGTCTGCCCGTAGTTGCTGAAATGTTCCGCTCGCAATGGCTGAACGGGCACTGGCTAGCAGGTTAAGGTAGAAGTGAAGGTTGTGCAGCGTGGTGAGCCTTATGCCCAGGATTTCATCAGACTTGACCAGATGCCTGATATAACCGCGCGAAAAGCCTTCGCTGCATGCATGGCAATGACACCCTTCCTCGATGGGTGACTTGTCCTGTGCGAATTTCCGGTTCTTGAGATTAATGGTTCCTGAAGCGGTGTAAGCCGTTGCGGTTCGTGCCACGCGCGTTGGCAGCACGCAGTCAAACATGTCAACGCCACGTGCCACCATCTCGATCATCTGGGGTGGAGTTCCCAGTCCCATGGCGTAGCGCGGCTTGTTTTCCGGCAGGAATGGAATGGAGTTTTCAATGGCAGCGATCATTTCCTTTTCGGGCTCACCAACACTGACGCCTCCGACCGCGTATCCATCGAGGTCGAGCTTCACAAGTTCGCGCGCAGAGCGTTCCCTTAACTCAGGGTAGATTGATCCCTGCACAATCCCGAAGTGGAGTTGCCTGGATTGATGGCCTCCGGCATATGGTTGGTTATTGGTGATCCATTCCCGGCACCTTTGTGCCCAGCGCAGGGTTAAGTCGCCGCTTTTTTCGGCGTAGGCGCGATCACACGGGTAAGGAGGACATTCGTCAAATAGCATGGCGATGTCCGAGCCGAGCGAGGACTGGATCTGCATTGATATTTCCGGGCTTATAAAGGTGGGGGAGCCATCGACATGGTTCTGGAAATGGACACCTTCCTCACTGATTTTTCGCAACTTGGCCAGTGACCATACCTGGAAGCCACCGCTGTCTGTAAGGATGGCACGATCCCAGTTCATGAATGCATGCAGCCCCCCGAAGTGCTCGATGATTTCTGTGCCGGGCCTGACGGAAAGGTGATAGGTGTTGCCAAGAATGATCTCGCTGCCAAGGCCACGAAGTTCCAGCGGGCTCACTGCCTTGACGCTTCCCCGGGTGCCTACCGGCATGAATACCGGAGTATCCACAGCGCCATGGGCGGTGGTGAGGCGACCCCGCCTGGCTGATGATGATGGGTCCTGATGAAGTAACTCAAACAAGGGGGGAATTTAACCGTGGCATGATGCGCGGCAAGTTTTCACTGGGTAAAGGCCTTTCAGGCTCCATAAATGGGTTAAAAATTCTATGAGGGATAATGGGATTGGGGTATCTTGTGGACCGGGTGTGCTCAGGCAAATCCGTTTATTACCTGTCTATGCCCAAGCTTCGAGTTTTTTTTCCCGTGATGCTTTTGTGGGTTGCCACTTTGCTGGCAGCTTATTTTTGGGGGGCATACAGAGATGGCGGGATTGAGAAGGATTCCGTAACGGGAGCCCGGCCCTTGCCGGCGGCTGGGAAACCTGAACCGGCGTTCATGTCGCCTGAAAAGATAGAGGTATCTGCTCCAGTAGAGCCGGAAGTCCCTGAAAAAGTCGGTGCAGGGAGAATTCTTGCTGATGCCCGCGAAAAACTGCGCAGTGGCTTATTCAGCCAGAAAGGTATCCTCAGGGCGTTTAACAGCATTCAGCAACTCAATGTTGCCAATGTGCGCGATGCTGTGCAGGAGCTGGAGTCGCTTGATGCCCGCGATCCGGATCATGAAGTGCTGTTCCTGGCCGTGATGGGCAGGTGGGCGGAATTGGATGGGGATTCAGCAATGAATTATGCCGAAGGAAAGCTGTCCGGGGATCTGCGTGCAGCAGTCATTGAAAATGTCGTGGGTTCATGGTCTGAGGGTAACCCTGAAGCGGTTCTCAAATGGTATCAGCGGCGTTATTTGACAGGGCAGCTTGCCTCATGGCTTGGCAACTCGGCGCCGAAACTCTTGACCCCGATCTATCTGGGGCTGGGTCATTCAGATCCTGAGGCTGCCTTTTCCTCGATGGTGGCGATTCAGGATGAGGAAGGATTTCGCTATGCCGTTGACGGCATGGCGATGGCGTTAGTGGGGCTTGGAAAAAGTGAGCAATTGTTGAGGCGGACCGGAGGTCTTTCCTCAGCGCGTCAAGAAGTGGCACGTGGGAGGGTATTAAAGCATTGGTCGCGCCTGTCCCCTGACGCTGCTGCTGCATGGTTGTTGCGGATGAAGGCATCTGGGCAACGGGCGAGGTTAATACGGCAGGTGGGGCTGGAATGGGTGATTCATGCACCAGAGAGTGCGTTGCCGTGGTTGCTGGAAAATGCCCCTAAGGAGAACAGGGCTGATATCTTCAGGGAGGCAATAGCACTTTGGGCACAGTCGGAACCCAATCAGGCAGCAACCTGGCTGCGCCGCTTGAAGCCAGGCCCGGATACAGACCAGGCTATTGCCGCCCTGGCCCAGCAGATTGTGCATCGTGACCCCGAGGGGGCATTCTCGTGGGCTTCTACCATCCAGAGCCGGGTCATGCGGGAACAGACGGTTTCTTCTGTCTTCGCACAGTGGGCAATTCGGCAACCCAGACAAGCCGCTCAAAGGCTGGAGCAAACCAATTTTCCTCAGGAGCAGGTTTCCAGGCTCCGTTTGCTGGTTGCTCCCAATCTCCGGGAGACAGCCCCCTGATTGCCTTCTGGGTGGGCGCTTCAGGTAACTCTGAGCGCTGGCATCACCAGTTGCTTTGTTTCTCCTGACCTTTAAGAACACAAGGCATTTTTGTGCATAAAACACCGGTTCTAAACGTCTTGGGATTACTTGAGCACCGAAAGATGTTGCGTTATATTCATTCAGTTCCACCCCCACACCCCTCATGAGCTTCAACCCTGCCAAGTCTTTTTTGACGAAGGTAAAACAGTGGCGTATTGCCGCAATTCTCGCCTTTCTTCATTGTGCTTTCCTGTTCCCTGTTCATGCCGATTCGATTGCAAGAATCTGGAACGAGCAGAATCTTGACGCCATTCGTGGGGATATCCCGCATCCTCCCGTACACGCCCGCAATCTTTTCCATGTTTCCTTGGCCATGTGGGATGCTTGGGCTGCTTATGATCCGCAGGCGGTAGGATACATTCATAACGAAACTGCCACGGCACCTGATCTGGAAGCAGATGGTGTGGATCCGGAGGATGTCGCCGCTGCTCGGGCAGAGGCGATCAGTTTTGCCGCTTACCGTGTGCTGGCAAGACGCTATGAGGGGTCTGTGTCAGCAGTGGACACCGCATTTAATCTGGCACAGCAAATGGCATCCCTTGGTTATGATGTGTCAGATACGTCAATTTTCGGGGATAGCCCATCTAATCTGGGCAATCGCATCGCGGAGTCGATCCTCACTTTTTTCCTGTATGATGGAGCCAATGAGTCTGGGGGGTATGAGGATTTAACCTATTTTGCGATCAATGACCCGCTACCCCTTGAGGAACCCGGGGCGACACTGGCGACAATTTTTGACCCGAACCGATGGGCCCCGTTGGCATTTGGTGACTTTGCCCTGACCCAGAACGGGTTCCAGGCGGATTTGATCCAGTCTTTCCAGGGTTCACAATGGTGGCAGGTGCGGGCCTTTGCCTTGTCGCGGCGCGATCATCAGGATGACCCGTACCTTGATCCCGGTCCACCGCCACAGTTGGGAGGACAAGGTGATGAGGAGTTTAAGGATAATCTCAATGATGTCCTGCGTTACAGTAGGATGCTTGATCCCGAGAATCCGGCCACGATCAATATTTCGCCCAAGGTTTATGGCAACAATCCCCTGGGGCAACATAATGGATCGGGCTATGGAGATAATCCGGTCACCGGGGAGCCTTATCCGGACAATGTCGTCAAGCTTGCTGATTATGGCAGGGTGATAGCGGAATTCTGGGCTGACGGTCCAGACTCGGAAACGCCTCCTGGACACTGGAATGTGGTGGGCAATGAAGTGAGCGAACATCCTGAGATGGTCTTCAGGATTAGTGGTTCCGGTTCCATAGTGGATGAACTGGAGTGGGATGTGAAACTTTACATGGCCATGAACGGAGCCATGCATGATGCGGCTACAGCAGCCTGGACGTGCAAGCGTGTCTATGATTATGGCAGGCCGCTTGTCATGTGTCGCTATATGGGGTTGTGGGGACAGTCATCTTACGCTGATCATCCTGATCCTGAAATCCAGGCCACATATGACCCAGAAGGATTAAAGCTTGAGCCCGGCTTGGTGGAAGTAATAACGTCGCAAACCGCTGCACCCGGGCAGAAACATGAGCACCTGAGCCCGTATGTAGGTTCCATTGCAGTTCGAACCTGGGCCGGCGAGCCTGATGACCCACTAACAGAAGCCGGTGGTGTGGAATGGATCCTTGCCCAGGACTGGCTTCCTTACCAGCGGGATACTTTCGTGACGCCTGCATTCGCCGGGTATGTGTCAGGTCATTCCTGCTTCTCGCGCGCAGGGGCAGAGGTTCTCACCCTTTTTACAGGCAGTCCCTATTTCCCAGGGGGGCTTTCCGAGCATATAGAGACTGCTGGTTCGCTGGAGTTTGAACTGGGTCCGAGCAGTGACGTTATTTTGCAGTGGGCAAGTTACTATGACGCGGCGGACGAAGCCGGTATTTCCCGCCTATACGGCGGGATCCATGTGTCACCTGATGATCTTCCTGGGCGGGTCATGGGCTCTCAGGTTGGTATTGAAGCGTATCATATGGCCAAGAAATACTGGGATGGCAGCATCCTTAGTGAACCGGCGGCACTCGAGTTCAGTTATGATGAAGCGACTGCAACAGTGAGCCTGAGCTGGATTCGCACCATTGGCCTGTTCGACAAGTTGCAATCATCAACTGATCTCAAGACTTGGATGGATCTCACTGACTTTACGAGGGCAGAGGATATCCAGGGGCAATTCAGCGTGCAGGTGCCCGGCATGGACAGGAACTACTACCGTATTGTGCGCAGTGCTACCGGGCTCTAGTTGTCAGGATTTTTTCAGCAGGGCCAACCAGTCCCAGGGGAATGGAGCACGCATCCAGCGTGGCGGATTATGGAATTCCGTGTTCCAGGGATATTCAATCTTTTCAATGACCAGGTCACTGAAATGAAAGCGTCTTGCCGTCGTGGTGATTTCCGCTTTCAGGTAATGCTTGGTGGGGATGCCACCGCAATCAAGGATTCCTTCGCGTGCAATGCGGGACCCGTCAGCTGCCGGCTTGCCAAATCCGGTTTGTAACGCCTTGTCGGGAGACTGTTTGTCCCGCAGGTTCCATTCCACCAGGCGGTGCCTTGCCAGCAACGAGGATTCAAGTGCCGGAACAACGATGGCTACATGTCCACCAGTCCTTACTGATGATGCCAGATTGTGCCACATTGATTCACGTTCGGCGAGGGAGGCGGTGATAATGACATTCACGCAAAGCACGAAGTCTGCCGGCGGCACATCGGGGGGGGAGTGGCGCATGTCACAGGTGCCAAAGCTAAGGTGCCTCAACCCTTCATGGCGGCTGCGTGCCCTTTTCAGCATGGCATTGGAATAATCACACGCATGAACCCCGCCAAAATGCCTTGCCAGCGATGGCAGGAATTTGCCCACGCCGCAGCCAATGTCGATTGCCTTTGCCCGCTTGCTGCCAAAGCGATTAATCAAGGCCCTGATTTTTCCCCTGCGGTCATTATCGAAGACACTGAGGACCTCGCCATTGTAGTCTCCGGCCGCTTTTTTCCAGTCCCCGGGTTCCATCTATTTTTTGCTTTGCTTTTCTTTGGATAGATAACCCAGTGATAGCAGGAAAGTATCCATTTTTGCAACCGTGCTCCTGTAAGCTGAACCGTCACCACGGCCAAAGTTGAAGAAACCGTGCTTGGCATCATCATATGTGTGCAAATCACAGCGCTTGCCGTTTTTTTTCATCGCAACCTTGAAATCAAGCGCATTCTGGTGAGGCACCGTGGTGTCTGCCTTGCCGTGAAAGATGCAGGTAGGGGGAGTTTCATGTGAGATATGGTGCAGTGGTGAGATTTCCCGCCAACGTTGTCCGAGTTTGTTTGCCCCGTAGCCTTTGGCTGAGGTGTCACAAACCGGGTTGAACAGCACCATTGCCGAGGGGCGGGAGGAAATATCTGTGTTGCCGGTTTCAAAGCCATGAACCGTCCCGGTACAGGCTGCCACGTGCCCTCCTGCCGAACCGCCTCCCGCGATGATTCTTGCGGGATCAACTCCTAATTGAGCTGCATGTTCACGAACCCACCGGATTGCAGATTTCCCATCCTCAACACAGGCAAAAGGATCGGTGCCGTGACTTTTTCTGGTTCGGTATTCAGCACTCATTGCCACAAATCCCTTTGCCGCAAGGTGCTCACAGTGCGGGTAGAACTGAGCCGGTGTGCCTCCCACCCATCCTCCGCCAAAAAAGAAAACGATTGAAGGGCGGCTGTCGCCTTGTTTCCAGCCTGCCGGTTTGTAGACGTGAAGCCGGAGATCCGTACCCTCAACTTTCTTGAAGACAACTTTTTCGGCAGGCTCCTTGGAGACACAAACCGCCGGCACAATCGTGATGAGCGCAGTGAGAACTCGATAATATCGGGACAGGTATGCTGGCATCACCCAAATTGGATGTGCAAGGGCTCTTTTGCAAGGAATCCGATGGCGATGTTGGCTTTACTTTGGACGCCCGGCATCGAAGATTTCCTGGATCTCGTTTGAGTCCAGAGCGCGTCCAAAAATGGCTAATTCATCAATGCGTCCTGTGAGGTTTCTGACCGGCCTTTTGCCGTTGGGTAACTTGCCGGCAAAGTTGCCGATTTCCAAGTCGCCAAGAGTGACAGGGAGTGCACTTTTCTCGTTAGGCTTCAGTTGCCCATGGGCTTGGAAAGTGGATATGTGCCTGCCATTGATTACATGCTTTACGGAGTTATTGACCGAGTCATAGATGGTCAGAAGATGGTGCCATTTGTTAATGGAATTGGCGGTCAAGACTACAGGTGAAGTATAATTGTGTATTTTGTTTTCATCATTTGCCTTGATCGAAAAACGCAGCCTGCCATCACGCATGATGGCCCAGTCGAATGTACCGATTGTTCTGCCATGGCTTGAGAGAAGTGAAACCTGTTGTCGTGGCAGGGCATCTAAGCGGACCCAGGTACTGCAAGTAATTACTGGATAGCTTCCCTGTGAGTTGATCCTTACGCGGTCGCTTGCGCGACTGAACTCAAGTGCTCCCTTGCTCGGCCAGCGTCCATTGGTCCATCGGCATCCTACAATCGCACCATGGCTGAACATTTCCTTGTAGGCCGCTTGATTGACTAACTGGCGTTCTCTGGGTCCCTGGTCCTCAAAGGTGTAAAGTGCGAGAATGTCCGCGTCAGCACGCATCCGTTCGGCCAGATGCATCCATTTATGATGGCGCAGTGTGGTACTCTCGAGAGCATTATGTGCAATATCATCATAGGACACGAATGCCATTGAGTTAGCATCCATCTTTCGAGTGCCATTGACCTGAATACTCAAGGCTTCGCCGGGTTTTAATGTTTTTACCGGTTTGACTTTTTTACGTGGGTTGGGTTCGTGGATGTCCACCTCACCCAAAAAGCAGTGGATTTCCGTCACGTGTCCATCTTGCTCGATGCTGACACCGAATTCCCCGGTTTGGTCAACCATTTCAAGCTGAGATGTTCTTAATATGAAACCGTGAGACTGCTTGGGGATATTGGCACGGATTCTTCCTTCACCCAGCGTTGCGCTGTTTTCTGATGTCAGGTCAAGAACGGAAGGCCCTTCAAGGATAATACGGGTGCCACTGTAAAATTCGATTTCGGCAATACCGGACTCCAGTATTAATTCACCGAGTGGCAGGATCACTCCGTTTTTCAAGGGTTGGAGTGTACCGTGCCCGAAACTTGCATCTACCGTGCCCATGAGGATAGCCACTCCGTTATCCACTGAGAATTCAGGGGCTTCGGTTGCTTTTACCTGAGGGGTGGCCAGCGGGTTCTTTTTTCCCGAGAATAACGCAATTGAGCCCGTAATGAGCATCAGGCCGGCGGCAGCTGCAAACCAGGGAAGGGGTCTCCATTTCGGGGCGAGAATCTGCTTGGTGGTTTTTCCCCTGTAAAATTGGGCTGTTGCACCGGAGATATCAATGGGTACGGTTTTGCGCCCAACCTCAATCAGTTGCGTGGAACTGCATTCCAAGTCCGTATCCGCGCACATCTGGCTGTAATCCAGATAAAATTCACAGGCTTCAGGATCACCGCTGAGCAGGGCTTCAATACGGGAAGCATCCGCGCTGGTGGCGGTGCCGTCATGCAGGGCAGAGAGCAGTTTCTCAAGCTCCACAAATTTCTCCAGTTTTCCCTTCATATTAATCCTGTTACCTTTTGATGACTCCAATTGCTCATTTCTCAACCGGATTCTCTGGCCGCGAGGGTTTTTTCAATACAAATCATCAGGTTATGGCGGATGCGGTAAAGAGTTTGTGAGATTGCACCAACGGTGCGGTTGGCTTCGTTGGCGATTTTTTGCACCGATGCGCCTGGTTGATAACGGGCTTCCACCAGCTTACGGTGGTGCTCAGGGAGCTTTTGAAGGCATTGCCGAAGTGCATCGTTGCGGTTGCGGACTCCTTCTTCCGCTATGCGTTCATCATTGCGTTCGGCGAGGTAATCCAGGATATCATCATCAAAGACAAGTTTTTCTCGCGCCATTTTCCGCCGGAAGGCAAGGACATGGAAATAAGCCACCCGGCATGCCCATGCGTTGAAATTAGTTCCTTCCTCAAAATTGTCAGCTTTTCTCCAGAGGGTAATGTTGGTTTCCTGGAGAAGGTCCCTGGCCCTGCTACGATCAGGTATCAGGGAAACGATATATCCATAAACTGTTCCCTGTGCCTCGGTGAGAAGTCGCACAAATTCCTCGGAATCAGGTTCCATGTTTTCCAGTGATGTTCAAAGGGGCTTGCCTTAACACTAGCATAACCGCAAACAGTGTAAAACCAACTCCATGTATGGGAAATGGTTCGTTGATGTTCCGCATTAGGTAACGACCCTTTTATTCGGTGTTACTTTCCCCGCACTTCATGACGTATGCATTGCGGGAAGGAGGTTGGAACGAAGGAGGAGGCTTGGGGAACCGTGCCTATTGCCTCGGTCGCCTGAGGAGTGCCAGGTTCGTCTCCTTGATAAGGTTCCTTTTTTTCTTGCGTTCAGGAATCAATATCAAGACCAGTCCACTGACGCTTGCCGAGATTAAAAGGATCAGGTCGATATCAACTTTACCATCCTTGATGAAGGCACTTTTTTCCCTGGCTTCCAGCGGGGCATTTGGTTGCTCCATATTGCCATGAAGCTTCAGTGTCTTTTCCTTTTCGGCACTGATAATGAGCTTGCCGCTGGCAGAAAGGGAACCGCTGTTGACAATCGCTTCATCCAGAAAATAGAACGGCTTGCTAAGGATGCTTGCCTGAAAGGGGTAACGGTCAGTTGAATGGACGGAGCGGTTACTCCATTTTGTTTCAGGAGTGTTGAAGCCATTAAGAAATTCCAATCGTGTCTTGATGACATGCACAGGGTTTTCCTGAGACCAGGTCATGGGTAGCAATGTTTCGGCTCCTGTAACCGGTTTCATCACCAGTGGTGAGGCTTGATGACGGTTGTCATTGGCATCGATCAGGATGTTGTAGGCGGATTGCTCGGGAGAGCCATTGACCCCGACGAGCATTGACGCGCCATGGCTTTGCTGCATGGATATGCCAAGCAGGACCAAGCAGGTATGCGTTAAAGCTAGGATGCGATCTGTGATTAAATTGCCCAATTTCCCCCGAGAATTTAATTGCAATGATTTCAGCATATCAGGGGTGATGAGGGCAAGCTTTAAAGCAGGTATATTTTATGGAAATTATAAAACGGAATAAATCTTCCTGTTCTGGTCCGTTTTCCGGGCAATGATTGGTTCTTGTGCACAAGTTTATTCCCTTGTGGTATGATGGGACCGGGTATTTCCCTGCAAATCAATTTCATGAGCACCGCATGGTTGCTTTCCATCGTGTTACAGCCTTATATCCTTTAACCAAGTCATGAAACACTCCCCTTGTGCTTACTTTGCCATGAGCATCCTGGTGGTGTTGCTTACCCCGGCGGGCTCTCAGCCTGAGGATACCTGGTGGTCCAGGCAATCCCTGATCCTGCCTCATGTGCCTCATGCAACCCCATGGTGCCGCAATGAGGTTGACTCCTTCATCCTCAACAAGCTTGTTGAGAATGGATTGAAGCCCTCGCGCGAGGCTGCCCCACTGGTCCTCATCCGGCGGGTGACCCATGACCTGACCGGCTTACCCCCGACCCCGGGGGAAACCCGCGATTTTCTTAAGGATTACTCGGAAGATGCGGATAAAGCCTATGAAGCTTTGGTTGACCGGCTTCTTGCCTCTCCTCGGTATGGTGAACGGTTCGCCCGTCACTGGCTTGATGTGGCGAAATACGCCGACACTTGTGGCTACGACAAGGACAAGCTCCGGCCAAATGCATGGCCATACCGGGATTATGTCATCCGTTCCTTTAATGAGGACAAGCCCTATGCCCGTTTTATACAGGAGCAGGTGGCAGGAGATAGCCTCTATCCGGATACGCCGGACGGAATTCTCGGTCTCGGGTTCCTGGCGGCCGGTCCCTGGGACTTCATTGGGCATGTTGAGGTTCCTGAGTCCAAGATAGATGGCAGGGTGGCACGGAACCTGGATCGTGATGACATGGTCACCAATGTCTTTAATACCTTCTGTGCCGTGACCATACAGTGTGCCCGTTGTCATGCCCACAAGGGAGACCCTTTTACTCAGGAGCATTATTATAGCCTCCAGTCGGTGTTTGCGGCAGTTGATAAGGCCGATCGCAATTATGGCAGTGATCTCCAAAGCACAAAACGTCGTGCCCAGCTGTCCCGGGACCTGACTGCCCTGCGCTCTGAAAAAAGCGGTATTGAGGCAATGATCAAGAAAGAGGGGGGAGAGGAGTTGAGCCGGATGGAAGTTGCGATACGGGCCTTAAGGCAGAAATCCAGCCCTTCCAATAAACGTCCCGAATTTGGTTACCACAGCAAGGTGGAGCCATCTTTTGACCGTGCGAAGTGGGTGCAGATCGATTTGGGAGAAAGAGTGGACATCAGGAAAATTGTGCTGCATGCCTGTCATGACAGTTTCAACAATATTGGTGCAGGCTTTGGTTTCCCCGCTCGATTCAAGGTGATCGCCTCCAATCGCCAGGACTTTTCCCGTTCACAGGTCCTTGTAGGCGAGTCTGCCCGTGACGTACCAAACCCAGGTCTTGCGCCACTTGATTTTGAAACACAATCCTCCGCGCAATTCCTGCGGGTGCAGGCAACGAAGTTGGCAAGAAGGGCTGCCAATGACTACAATTTTGCCCTTGCTGAAGTAGAAGTGCTGGACAGTGCCGGTGTCAATCGTGCCCTGAATGCCAAGGTCACCGCGCTGGATTCCATTGAGGCTGCGCCGCGCTGGCGAAAATCTAACCTGACCGATGGTATCTGGGTGATGGCGGGCGATAAAGAATCGGCTGCCAGACTGGCGGAGCTTGAAAAGCAGAACAAGAGCCTTCTTGCCCGGCTATATACCGAGAAGAGAAAAAAGCGCATCGAGACGCTCGAAGGGGAAATCAGGAAGAAAAGTGCCATTATCGACGGCCTTCCGAAGGGCAACATGGTATATGCCGCCGCCACCCATTTCAAGGCACAGGGACAGTTTAAGCCAACCAATGGCAAGCCTCGTAATATCCGGTTTCTACACAGGGGTGAGGTGACCCAGCCGCGGGATGAGGTTAGCCCGGGGACCCTGCCTGTATTCAAAGAAGAGGACTGGCGATTCAACCTGCCTGATGATCATGTTGAGTCCGATCGCCGTGCCGCCCTCGCAAAGTGGCTAATACGGAAGGATCATCCGCTTACCTGGCGGGTAATTGCCAATCGCGTCTGGCAATGGCATTTTGGTGATGGCCTTGTCGCTTCCCCCAACGATTTCGGTGAACTCGGCCAGATTCCCAGCCATCCTGAACTGCTTGACTGGTTGGCCCTGTATTTTCGGGACCAGGGAGGATCGTTCAAGAAACTTCATAAACTGCTGGTCATGAGTGCTACCTACCGGCAGTCCTCTGCAGTAAATGAAAAGTTTGCCCGGGCCGATTCGGGTAACCGCCTGCTTTGGCGGATGAACCGAAGGAAACTCTCCGCGGAGGAAATCCGTGATGCCGTCCTCTCTGTCAGCGGCAAGCTCAATCTCGAGATGGGAGGGCCCGGCTACTATCTCTTTGCCCTGGAAAAGACCGCCCATTCGCCCCATTACGAGTACCATAAGTTCGACCCGGAGGACTCCAAGAGTCACCGCCGCTCGATTTACCGCTTTATCGTGCGTTCACAGCCCAATCCCTTCATGACTACCCTGGATTGCGCCGACTCCTCTCAAAGCACGCCAAAACGCAATGAGACGCTCACGGCACTGCAGGCCCTGAGCCTGCTGAACAATAAATTCAGTATAGCGATGGCCCGCCACTTTGCCGCCCGTCTCGAGAAGGAGGCGGGTGATTTGCCGGAGCAGGTCAAGGCAGGATATTTTCTGGTCACTGGCAGGGAGCCTGCAAAAGCAGAGGCTGATCTGCTGGTGGCCTATGCCCGGAAACATGGCATACAGAACTTCTGCCGTGTCCTGTTCAACCTCTCTGAGTTTACCTATCTTGATTGACATGACGCCCAGGGGATCCCGCAGAGACTTTCTTAAGCAATCCGGTTTCGGTGGCTTGGCACTGGCTTCCATGCTGGCCAGGGATCCTCTGTCAGCTGCAACGAGGCCGGCACTGCACCATCCCCCCAGGGCAAAGCGAGTCATCCAGCTTTTTATGGCGGGAGCCGCGAGTCATCTCGATATGTTCGACTTCAAGCCCGAGCTGGTGAAAAGGCATGGTCAGAAATCGGATTTTGGCGAGCACGTTGAGGCCTTTCAAAACGGGCTCGGCCCGTGGATGAAGTCGCCCTTTGAGTTCAAGCCATACGGGACATGCGGGAAGTTGATGAGTGATATCGTGGCACCCCTTGGCGAGGTGGCCGATGACATCGCCTTTGTCCACAACATGGTGGGCAAGACCGGGGTTCATAGCCAGGCTACTTATCTCCAGGCCACCGGTTTTCAATTACCCGGTTTTCCCGGGGCCGGTTCATGGGTCAGCTACGGGCTTGGGTCCGAGAATGAGAACCTGCCGACTTTCGTGGTGTTGCCGGATCATCGGGGGTTTGCCTCCAATGGGCCCAAGAACTGGGGGTCGGCTTTCCTGCCTACCCATACCCAAGGCACCACCATTTTTCCTCAGCGTGAGAATCCCATCGAGGATCTTCACCCCCGTGCCGACTATGTGACCGAGGCCAGTCATCGGGAAGGCATCGATCTGGTCAATGCGTTGAACAGGCGTCACCGTAAAAGTCGCCCCGGGGATTCGCGTCTTGAAGCGCGCATACGCAGTTACGAGTTGGCGGCCCGCCTGCAACTCTCGGCGACAAGGGCACTGGACATTTCCAGAGAGCCGAAGCACATCCTGAAGATGTATGGTCTGGATAATCCAAGGACAAAATACCCCAAGGAGATCAATCCCGCGGAGGAAACCGAGTATTTTGGCCGTAAATGTTTGATTGCCCGCAGGCTCATTGAGAGGGGGGTGCGTTTTGTCCAGATATGGAGCGGTAATGACAACAGTTTTCCGCGTCGAAACTGGGATAGTCATGAGGACATGACCCGTGATCACCCTTCCCTGTCCCTTGGTATGGCCCGGGGGACTGCCGGATTGATTCAGGATTTGAAGCAGCGGGGTTTGCTTGAGGATACCATCATCCACTGGACCACCGAGTTTGGGCGTATGCCCAGCACGCAGGGACAGAAAGGACGTGACCATAATCCCTACGTGTTTACCAACTGGTTTGCAGGTGGAGGCATCAAGGGTGGCGTGACCCACGGTGAAAGCGACCAGTGGGGTTACAAGCCTCTGGACCGAAACAACCCGACACAGGTTTATGACGTGTATGCTACCATGCTACACCTTCTTGGAATAAACCACGAGCGCCTGACGGTGCGGCACAACAGCATTGACCGCAGGCTCACCGATGTCCACGGGCACGTGATCCCGGAGATTATTGCCTAGTGGCAATCCTTTATTTTTTTCCTGATGCCAGGAGCTTGCCGATGACCTCGGCCACTTTTTCCTTGCCGTAATTGTGGCCGTCGACCGTGGCTACCAGTTTTCCGGCCTTATCCTTGGCGACAATTCCGTGTGATGCCAGCTTGGCGTTCTTGATTTCCGCTGCACTGTCACCTTCACCGACCTTTACGGCCTTGATGTTGATTTTGGAACTGTGTTTCTTTTTCTGGTCATTCACGATGACCGTCACCTTTGAGCAGAGTACTCATCCATCAAAATAGTAATAGGTAAGCGATGGCTTCTTGTCTGCGACCTTGTCGGCTTGCTTTTCTTTTGCGTGGGCGATCGCCAGAAACAGCGGCGCAAACAGGATAGCCGCCAGTATATGTTTCGATTTCATGCAATAGAACTAACTGGCAATGAGACGGAATGCAACAGGGCAATGTCAATTTTGCGGCAGGTTACAGCAAGCCATCTGTCAGGTTTGGCGTGATCGGGCACAGGACAGGGGGTGAGATTTTAATATTATTTTTCGATCAAGTGATTGGGTGAGTGTTTTTAAGGTTACGATCTGGTGAGCAAAATACCTTGCAAAATCAGGGGTAGTTGCTACACAAAGATGTGCTGAAGAGGCAGTCTCCCGTCTTGCCGTCATCATGTATCGAATACTGAGTTTTTTTGTGCTGCTCCTTACCTGGATCATTCTTTCCGGAATGATGGACTGGTTTCATTTTTCGCTAGGTGTGATTTCCTCTGCACTGGTTACCTGGTGGTCTTCGGACATGCTTTTTACCGACCGCGGAATCGCTCCGCATAACAGGTTGTTACAATTTTGCCGTATTCCCGGCTACCTGTTCTGGTTGTCCTGGCAAATTGTCCTGGCCAACCTGCATGTCTTGCGACTGGCCTTTTCTCCCGGGTTGCGCAAGCAAATGGAGCCTCAATTAGTGCGCTTCAGCAGTGGACTTACTACCGATTTCCAGAAGTTTGTCCTGGCCCAGTCAATTACCCTTACTCCCGGCACTGTCACGATGAAGATTGAGGGGGATGAGTTTATTATTCATGCAATCAGCAATTCTTCTGTGCGTGGCTTAACGGGGTCGATGGTCAAGCGTGTCAGGCGCGTCTTTGGTGAAAGCGTCGAGCCGATATCATGATGGAAACCTTCTTTATCTGTGCAGGGATTGCATTGCTTCTCATGATGGCCCCGGTGTTTTACCGCATCATTGTTGGTCCAACTGCCATCGATCGTATTGTGGCGGTTAATGTGATTGGCACCAAGACGGCAGTCTTACTGATTATTATCGGGGTGATTTTTGACAATGTGGCGATGTTTGTTGATTTCGCGCTTGCCTATGCCCTGCTTAATTTCATCGGCTCACTGGCTGCGGCACGCTATTTCAACAAGACCAGGCCGGTTTATAGTGCTGACGCAGCAGGGGAGGAGAAAGTTTCCTGACATGGTTATTGATATTTTAAGCATTCTTTTAATGGCTTCAGGGCTGCTTTTCTTCCTGGGGGCGGTGGTGGGGATTGTCCGATTTCCGGACTTTTACACCCGCATGCATGCCGCGGGAAAGGGGGACACGCTCTCGACAATGCTTATTACCGGAGCAATGGCGTTGCAGGTTTTAAATCATTTCGACTGGGCGCACTGGACGAGCTTGTTTGTGGTGGTGAAGATCATGGCCATCGGTGCACTGATTATGCTCACCAGCCCGACAAGCACGCATGCCCTGATGCAGGCCGGATTTGATGATGGCATTGAGCCGGTAACCCGGCCGGGGAAGAGGGGAATCAAAAACCTTGATGCGTCCGTCACTCAAGATGATGAGGCCGGTGCAAGTGAAGGACAGGACCAACCGGGGATATCATGATTTGGCAATTTGATATCATTATCCTCATCTTCATGGTGCTTGCAGCCATCATTGCATTGCGCGTGAAGGATTTACTGGGCGCAACCCTTGTCTTTGGCATTTATTCTTTTCTAATCTGTTTGTTGTGGGCGGAAATGGGTGCGGTTGATGTTGCCTTTACCGAGGCAGCGGTTGGTGCCGGGGTTTCGACAGTCATTATGATTGCCACTGTTTTTTCAACTGCAAGGAGGTCGAGGGACTAGAACCAACAATGAAATTATTCGGTTTTATTGCAGTCATCATCGTCGGGGCTCTGTTATTGGCAGCGACCGGCGACTTTCCGGCATGGGGAGACGCGGGTTCTCCTGCCAGCCAGGGGCAGGTGTCCAGTTTCTATATTGAGCAGACTATCAACGAGACCAAGGTTCCCAACATGGTTACTGCGGTCCTTGCTGATTTCAGGGGGTATGACACAATGTTTGAGACGGTTGTGATCTTTATTGCAGGCATTGGGATCATTGCCGTATTGCGCACATTTGGTGATCAGGCATCGAAGGCTCCTGATGGTCCGGAAGCGGATAATGACAGTGGTGACCTGATCGTCCGCACCACCTGTCACATGGTGGTGCCGCTCATACAGCTTTTTGCCCTATATGTCATCGCCCATGGTCACCACAGCCCGGGAGGAGGGTTCCAGGGAGGCGTGATGCTGGGGGCAAGTTATATCCTATTTGCCCTCGCCTGCGGGTTGCCTGCCGCCAAAAGGCGAATGGGAGAGCGCAGGGCAATCATCATTGCCGCTGCGGGTATCATTATCTATGCCGGATGGGGTGTTGCCTGCCTTTTGCTTGGTGGCAATTTTCTTGATTATACCAGTCTCGACCCGATTTTGCCCGGAGATGAGCAGATGGCGCGTTCCCACAGCATGCTTGTTGTTGAGATCGGCGTTGCTTTTACTGTCACGGCGATCATGTTCGCCATTTATTCAAACCTGTCGACCCGCGGCCGCCTTGAGAAAGGCTTGTAAGTCATGGAGTTTTTAGCTGCTGGATTTATTGAGGAAAATATCGTCCCGAAGTTTAATTACTGGGTCTATGTGATTCTGATGATGATCGGGCTTTTTGCCATGATCACCAAGAATAACCTGATCAAGAAGTTGATCGGCATGGCGATCTTCCAGACGGCGATCATTCTCTTCTATGTGTCCATCGGGGTTAAGGCCGAGAGCGGTATTCCGATACTTGGACATGAACAGCATCATGAGATTGTGGAGGAGGGCAGAGCGAGTAGTGAGGTAATCAAAAAGGAGAAATTCGCCAATCCTCTACCCCATGTCCTGATGCTCACGGCCATTGTGGTCGGGGTTAGTACGCTTGGGCTTGCCCTTGCCATTTCACAGCGCATTTACGGTTCCTTCAATACCCTTGAGGAGGACGAGATACTCGATCAACTTCGACCCGGCGGGCATGACTGAGCATTTCTCTGCCCTCATCCTACTTATGCCTCTTTTCGGGGCCTTGCTGGTAACGCTCCTTGGCAGGGAGCGCCGGACCGCCTGCTGGCTGACTGCCCTTGTTTGCCTGGCGGCTTCCTCGGCTTTTGCCATTGGCAATATTTGTCAGGTGCTGGCCAGTAAGAGCGGGGACTTGCGCTACCGCATGGGGGGATGGCAGGAGAGTGCCGGTTATGAGGTTGGAATTGAGCTGCGTGTTGACATGCTTGCAGCCCTTGTCGTTGCCATGGTGGTCCTGGTTGGTTTCGTGAATATCATTTTCGCCAAGACCCGCGTCGGCAGCGAAATGAAGGATAAGGTGGCGTTTTTTTATGCCCTTAAGCAACTGTTGATCGTCGGTTTGTGCGGCATCGTGATGACCAATGATGCTTTCAACCTGTATGTGCTTATCGAGATTACCTCCCTGACCAGTTATGCACTGATTGCAATGGGTAACCGGCGTGCCGCACTTTCCAGCTTTAACTACATTATTATGGGCACAATCGGTGCCTCATTTTACCTGCTGGGTGTAGGTTACCTCTATATTAAGACTGGAACCCTTAACATTGATGATATCAGTTCAGTGATGCAGTCCGGGGACCTGTGGGCTCATCCCAGCATCATGATCGCGTTTGTTCTCATCATGCTCGGGATCTGGACAAAGATGGCCTTTTTTCCACTGCATGGATGGCTGCCCAATGCCTACAGTTACGCGCCGGGTGTCGTGGGAAGTTTCATGGCGCCACTGATGACCAAGGTCATGGTCTACGTGATGCTCAGGGTCATGCTATGGCTCTTTGGCGGTGAGTATGTCTATTCAAGCGGACATATCTGGGGAGAACTGATTATCTGGATGTCCATCATAGCCATTATTGCCGGCTCCTTCTTGGCCTTGGCATGCACGGATATCAAGAAAATGCTGACCTATCTCATTGTAGCCGAGGTTGGTTACATGGTGGGCGGTGCCTGGCTGATGGATGGTGCCGGAATTTTGGGCAGCATGTATCACATTCTCTCGGATGCCGCGATGACTTTCTGCCTGTTCCTTGCCGCTTCCATCGTCATCCTGCGAACAGGGGATCATCGCCTGACTGCCTTTACCGGCCTGTTCCGCAGCATGCCGCTGACCATGACCGGCTTTACGGTTGGGGCCCTTTCAATGATCGGCTTGCCTCCCACCTGCGGGTTTTTCAGCAAATGGTACCTCATTAGCGGGGCAATTGAGGTCGGGCACTGGAGTTATGTTGCCGCGCTGTTGTTTTCCAGCCTGGTGAATGCGGTGATTTTTTTCAGGATTATCGAGCGTGCCTACTTCGGCAGGATCGAGGGAGTTGAGTCGCTGCCTGTGGATGCCGATGGGAGCCCGCCGGTGGTCCTGGACAGGGTGCCTTACTCCATGCTTTTGCCGCTTTTGATGGCCGCTGGATCAGTGCTTCTGGTTGGCATTTATAACGAAGTCCTTGCCGGTTGGCTCAGGGCCGCAATCCCGTCACTTTAGATGATCGAAGAATCCTTTCTGCCCCTGATCACCTGGATGGTTTCCCTGCTTGCGGTGCCGGCAATCCTGTTGTTGAGGCGCACTCCCAACGCCCGCGAGATGGCGACATTCGTGGCCGCTTTCGCGAAATTTGCCCTGGTGGCGGTGATGGTGCCGATGATACTCGATGGTCGTGTCCTGCGTTTCAGCTTTGGCGAGATTCTTCCCGGCATACCGCTGGAATTCCGGGTTGATGGATTAGGTATCCTTTTCGCACTCGTGGCTTCTTCCCTATGGATATTGACCACACTCTACGCCGTTGGTTACATGAGGGGCCTTAAGGAGCATGACCAGACTAGGTTTTTTGCCTGTTTTGCGGTTTCCATTTCGGCCACCATCGGCGTTGCCTTTGCGGGTAACCTTTTTACTCTCTATCTCTTTTACGAGGTGCTCTCACTCTCTACCTATCCACTGGTAACCCATCACGGTGACAAGGAGGCACGAAGCGGGGGGCGCACTTACCTCAGTCATTTGCTTGGAACCTCTGTGGCCTTTGTGCTGCCGGCAATGATTTATTGCTGGGTCCGCTCCGGCGGGGACATGAGTTTCACCGACGGCGGATTCCTTGCAGGGAAAATTGGTGCCGGGGATGGGATGATTGTCCTTTTGGCATTGACCCTTGGATTTGCCAAGTCCGGACTGATGCCCTTTCACTCCTGGCTTCCCAATGCCATGGTGGCACCAACACCGGTTTCTGCTCTTTTACATGCCGTGGCGGTAGTCAAGGTCGGCGTGTTCTGCGTGATCCGCGTATTTACCGGGGTGTTCGGCACCGACTTTCTCGGAGAGCTGGACGTGGCCACCGCGGTGAGTTGGATTGCCGCCTTTACCGTGATCACTTCCTCGCTGATAGCGCTTAGCCAGGACAACCTGAAACGTCGACTGGCCTTCTCCACCATCGGCCAGCTCGGATACATCGTGCTCGGCGTATCATTGCTCTCGCCGCTTGGCGTGACTGGAAGCATTCTGCACATTGCCATGCACGCCTTTGGCAAGATTACCCTGTTTTTCTGTGCTGGCGCAATCTACGTGGCGATGCATAAGAAATACGTCAGCGAGTTGGTCGGCATTGGTCGCAAGATGCCGATTACAATGGCCGCCTTTGCAATCGGCTCACTGAGCGTCATTGGTTTGCCTGTCACCGGCGGGCTGGTTTCCAAGTGGTATCTGGTGATGGGGACGGCCGAGTCCGGACAGATTGCCCTGTTGGTGGTGTTCCTTGTCAGCTCGATACTCAATGCCTGCTATTTTCTGCCGATTGTTTATCGTGCCTTTCTTTGCCGTCCTGAGGAATCCCTCTACGATGGAGGCCGACAGGAGGCGCCATTGGCCTGTCTCGTTCCACTCTGCATCACCGCCGCGCTTTCGGTGTTTTCTTTCTTCAATCCCAACCTGCTTCTCAAGCTCGCCGGCCTGATGACCGGCGTTGAGTAACGATTCGATGACCAGCGACAAGGATACTGACTGGATTTATCGTAAGTCGACCAAGAAGCTGCTTATGCGCCTGCTTCTACTTGGTTGCGGCATCTCCGTGCTGCTGGAACTGGCCGTGCCAGGGCGTGACGGGAAGTTTGGCATCGATGGCTGGTTTGGCTTCTATGCCGCGCTTGGCTTCGTTAGTTGCACCTTGATGATTTTTGCCGCCAAGGGACTCGGGCTGTGGCTGAAGGTGCCGACTGACTTTTACGAAGAAGGGGAAACCGGCGATGAGGACACAGCAGCGACTTCCAGTTCGACGTTGAAGAAGGCTGCCGGCAAGAATGCACAACCTAAGGATCATGCAAAGAAGGAAGCGGCGCGCAGGGTGAGCACGAAACAGGCGGCTGGTAAGGTGGTCAAGAAGGGCGCGAAGAAAACAACCCGTAAGAAAGTGAAGGGCCAGGAAACGAGGAAACGAGAAGGAGGGTCACAATGACCATTCATCCTGCCTTTGTTTTGATTATCGGGGCGCTGCTCGTCCCGCTCTTTAAGGGGCGTGCCAGGAGCCTCTACGTCATTTCGTTACCGGTGCTTGCGCTGTTGGCTGTTTACGCCCTGCCGTCGGGCAATTTCTGTAACCTCAGCTGGTTGGCTGGATTCGGCGAGATGACCTTACTTCGCTCTGACAAGCTGGCCAAGGCTTTCGGCTTCATCTTCACGATCAATGCCACGGCAGCCTTTATCTATGCCTTCTACCTGCGTGACAATACCCAGCATGTCTCGGCATTGCTGTATATCGGCGGGGCATTGGGAGCGGTCTTTGCCGGAGACCTGATTACTCTCTACATTTTCTGGGAGGTTATGGCCATCGCCTCGACGATGTTGATTTTGGCACGCCGCAGCAAGCGCTCCTTCGGTGCCGCATTTCGATACGTTCTGGTGCACATTCTCGGTGGCTTGTTCCTGCTGGCCGGCATCGTGATCACCTTTAACACCAGTGGCTCGATCGCTTTTTCGGCTTTTGATCCCGAGACCGGCAGGCACGCCGGCACCTGGCTGATCCTGCTGGGTTTCCTGGTTAACGCCGCGGCGCCGCCCTTCTCAGCCTGGCTCTCCGATGCCTATCCGGAGGGCACTATAACCGGCTCGGTTATCCTGTCGGCCTACACTACCAAGACGGCGGTTTATGCCCTGATCCGTGGCTTTCCCGGTTGGGAGGTCCTGATGGTGGTCGGCTGCGTTATGGCGCTATACGGGATCATCTATGCACTTCTGGAAAACGACATGCGGCGTATCCTGGCCTACTCGATCATCAACCAGGTTGGCTTCATGGTCTGTGCAGTCGGGGTTGGCACGGCGATGTGCCTGGACGGGGCGGTGGCGCATGCCTTCTGCCACATTATCTATAAGTCACTGTTGTGGATGTCGGCTGGCGCCGTGCTCTACCGGGTCGGCATGAGCAAGTGCACAGAACTCGGTGGACTGTATAAGTCGATGCCTTGGAGCCTCTGGCTTGGCACCGTTGGCGCCCTGGCGATTTCGGCGGTACCGCTGACCAGCGGCTTCACCTCCAAGACCATGATTCTCTACGGCGCTGCCGATGAGAAACTCTTTATTCCTTGGCTGATTCTAGAGATTGCCTCTGCCGGGGTGTTCCTGCATGCCGGTATCAAGTTTCCTTACTTTGTATTCTTTGCAAAGGACCGCGGCCACCGTGTGCAGGAGGCGCCTAAGTCAATGATCGGCGGCATGTTGATACTGGCCTTTTTCTGTATCTTTCTCGGCCTGTTTCCTGGGCCACTTTATTCCATTCTTCCGCACGCGCAAAATGTCAGTGCATTCGCCCTGGACGTGGTCGACGTCGACGGTCATGCCCACCACTTCACTGCTTGGAAGTTTGCCAAGGTAATCACCCAGATGCAGTTGCTGTTGCTCTCCGCGCTTACCTTTTTCGTCTGGATCAAGTGGCTGAAGCGTACCGATACCATCGTTCTGGACACCGACTGGTTCTACCGGCGTGGCGGAGGGTTCTTCTACCGCACCATGGACAGGGTGCTTAATGGTGCCAACCGGATAGTACATGCCACCTTCATTGACCGCTTCATCGGCTGGATCAGTCACATCGCCCGCACGGCGCCATCGCGTTTCGCCGTGACTTTGTTAACTCCTGTGTGGCGGGCTCAGGGGTTGCGGGACAAGACACTCGATGCTCGCCAGAAGGCTTTTTATGAGGATGCCCGCCTGGGGGCTTTCCCGGTCGGAGCCACAGCGATTTTCGCTGTGGTGTTGCTTGGCTTGCTCTTTCTTTTCAGCAATTGATCAAAGATGCAGACCGCCGAAATTACGTCCGAAGATCTCTCCGCCTCGGTGATTGCCGTGCCGCCGTTGTGCCGTGCCGCGGATCTGACAATTGACCGGGAGCAGAATCGCCGCCTGATCGCTCACCTGGAGAAAGGGGGAGTGCGTACGCTGCTCTACGGCGGCAACGCCAACCTGTATAATATCGCGGTCTCCGAGTATGCCTTTCTGCTGGAGTTGCTGCGCGATGAGGTCAAGGAGGATACGTTGGTGATTCCTTCGGTTGGTCCGTTTTACGGCAACATCGTTGACCAGGCTGAGCTGCTTAAGGACTCAGGATTTCCGGCTGCCATGGTGCTCCCGACATTGTTCCCTGCCAACCCGGCCGGGGTGGCCACTGCCGTGCGTCACTTTGTCGAGCGTGCGCGGATCAAGGCGATACTCTACATCAAGGACGATGCCTACATTACCCCGGAACTGGTGGCCGAACTGGTGGCTGATGGGTTGGTATCTTGTATCAAGTATGCCGTTGTGCGGAAGAATCCCGCGCACGACGATTATCTTCGGGACCTGATTGAACGCGTTGATCGACGGATGGTGGTCAGTGGAATCGGTGAGCAGCCGGCTATTGTTCACATGCGTGATTTTGGGCTGGTCAGTTTCACTTCGGGGTGCGTTTGTGTTGCACCGTCCAAGTCGATGAGAATGCTGGATTGCATCAAGGCGAAAAACTTTGTGGGAGCGGAAAAAATAAGGGCAACGTTTTCAGGCCTTGAGGACCTGCGTAATACCCACGGCCCGATTCCCGTGCTTCACCACGCAGTGGCCCTTGCTGAGATCGCCGAAACGGGATCCCTGTTGCCTTTAATGGCCGATCTCGGCAACGATTTAATGGGACCAATAGAAGGTGCGGCAGTTGCTCTACTTAAGAGTTCCGGCGTGTAATTCCGGGCAGGTTTAACGGAGGTATTTGAAGCTTCCTGCCGGTGCGATTCGGCCAATTGTTTCCCCGTTGATCCGTTGATCTTCAGTCCCGGGCTCAAGAGGCAGGCTGTCCACGTGACCATCTGCAAAGAGGAAGTTTGCGCGGTTGTGATGGCGGAAGTGAATCGTGCGGTCTCGTTCATTGATAATGTAGAATTCCTCCAGCATCGGGTTTGCCGGGCTGGCCGGTAACTGGAAAGTGTTGACTTGCGCACAGTCACCGAAGACGACAACCGATGCTGGATGAGTAATGCTGCTACGATAGACGCAGTTTTTTCCTGATGGACCACCACCAAGAAACCAGTTATAGCCATATCCCCAGCTGGCACCATTGAACTTGGGTTTCCATTTCGCTGACTGGTAATTGAAACACGGGCATTGCTCGATCAGGCCGATGGATTGAATGTATGGATAGAGGGGACCTGCCGATGCATCGAGCTGCCGCTCCCCCTCCTGAGTAAAATTCCCTGTCTCAAGGCCAAAATACCATAATTTTCCCTGACGGGTGTTTTCTACGAAGGGAAAATAACGGTTATTGTTGTCATTGAGGTAAAGCTGCGTAGCGAGCCCGAGCTGTGAGAGCCCTGCAACGCACCGTGCATTGTAGGCTGATTGCTTCACTGATGAGAACACGGCGGCTGAGACCAGGGCGAGCACGGCGATGATCATCACCGTGACAAGGAGCTCAAGCAGCGTGAATGCATTTTTCACGGGTAGCTGACCTTGAGCCTGAGGAAGGACTCATTGGTTTGTACTTTGCGGACCTCATGACCCGGTCCGCTGGAAATTACCGTATGGGGTATTTTCCTCCAGGTTTTGAGGTCTGGTGAGGATTCGGCGAAGGTGATGATCTCCGGATTGGTCAGATTGTTCAGGTAGGTCATGCTGAGCAGTCCATCTTCGATTACCGGTGAGGGAATGCCGTTTGGCAATGCCGTCCTGATTGGGTCTGTTTCCGGCGATTGCACGTTGATGGAATGGATTTTAAGAAGAGCGTTGCCCGGTTGGTTGTGTTCCCAGGCCAGAAGGGCGAAGGCGTCGAGGCAAAATGGGTATGGTTCTTCCAGGGTTAACTGGATGGTGGACGGGTCCTTGTCCTTGTTGGCGCCGAAGACATTAATGGGCAGGCCACCATTCTCACCGGCAAGACTGAGAGTGATGGTGCGCGACGCGGCTTCATAGCTGAGTGATGTGGTCAGTTTGGTGTTCACAGGCAGTGCTCCTATTTCACCAAAATCGTTGATCAGGCTGGTTGACCCGCCCGGAAACTTTAGTGATCCGGAGGTCAGTGCATTGCCGCTTCCATTATCCCGGGTGATAAAGGTTGGCGTGTAAGTGGGATAGGAGGCTCCCGGGAAATAATCAACGGTGAGGCATTCCCATGCATTTCCAGGAGCCATCGTACGCCTGCTTCCAGTATTGGAAATATTGATAAATCCGAAGGATATCTGGCAGAAATTGAAGGCATCGAAATGAATTGAAGCGATAGAGAATTCCACAGTGGCCGTGAAATCGTCTGTTTCGCGTAATGTTTTGTTCAGCGGCCAGTATATCCTTGCATGGGGCTTAAGGAGGTCATATTCCGCCCTGAGGGTCTGTGTGGATGCATCGTGCACAAAGCGGGATACATCCCCGCTGGTCAATGCACGTGATGCAACAGGGTCTGACTTGAATGTTTCATCAAGCAGCGTATCCGCCCCGGCAAGGGCAGTAAAAGCCAACAACAATGGGAGGGAGAGCTTCAACGCCGGCGTCTGGCCAACAGGCCGGTTAAGGTGAAAAGCATGGCGATGACCGAAGGCTCGGGGATGACGAGGCCGCCAGTGGCGGAGGATGCGATAGAAACGGCATCCAGCTCGAAGCTAAGCTGTGTATCCTCATTGTCGTCGCTTGCCAGCGAAAGGCGGATCCAGCCGACCCTGGACAGTCCCGTGGAATCAAGGTCAATCCATGTGCCGCCAGCGGAATTGCCCAGCAATCCCCGCATGGTGCTCCAGTCATTGCCCGAGTAGTCGGCGAGAGCATTGTTGTGGGGAATTCCAAAGTCGGCGGGGATCAGGCCTGTCGTGTCGCTCTGGTAGGGTGATGTGGCATTTGTAAATGCGCTAGAGGGTTGATCAAAGCGGATGATCCCGAGGTTTATCCAGTTTGCCCCGTCGGCACTGACCTCCAGCAAGGCATTGTCAATTCCAAAGGTGGCTCCAGGAAGCTCGAGGTTGTCGCCGGCAATTCCCTCCGGCCATGATGTGTCGCTGATTCCGGCATTGGTAAAAAAACCAATCTCCGGGGTTCCTGTTGTGGTAACCGCAAAGCGGGAAAGTTGAAGGGTGATTGACCCGCCTTCACCGAGTTGCACAATCTGGTCGGCTTCATAATGTGGATTGAAGGGGCTGAGAATGCCGGCAAACTGTGTGCCTTCACCTGCAACCAGACCCGGTTGTCCAAGGGCGGCTTCTGGGTTAAGGGCATTTGAGGTGAGCCCTGGCTCATAGGCGACAACCGCACTGGCAAACGTTGCTGCGGCGGAATGATTCAGTGGTGACAAAACAACCAGGGCAAGAATGCAAAACCCGGTTGTTTTCGGGGAATGAAGACACATTACGGCTCGTTCTTTTATGCGAAGAAAGTTTTCGTGACCGCTCCGGGCAAGTATTCGGACTCCTGGCTTCAAGTCTCCTTCCCGCCTTCACCCTGCCCGAAGGCAGGATTGGCATACAGGGAATTTGTATCCAGATACCGCAGCGCAAACTGTCCCGGGTTCCAACCGGGTTCCATGCACCGGAATGGTTTTCTTTTATTGGCTGAACCCTTACCCATGAAATGATAGCCGGGCAACAGGAATCTGGGACCGGGATGATTGACCGGAAGGAAACCGGGTGTATTGCGGCTTTATGATGTCTGGTGATGTTCAAGGTATGCCTCAAGGGCATCTTTCATGCGGTAAAAGATGTAATAGATGGTCTGGCCACGTTGCGTGACAAGCGGGGTGCCGACAATTTTCTCGATAAAATCCTCCTGCAAGCGGAGAATTTCATCCACATCGCAGTTGTCCAGCCCTTGACACAGGATGGTTGTCATTGCCCGGGTCATGGTCTGGACGTTGGGACCCAGCGTGATCCTGAACTCTGCCCTGTATGCCTCAACACGCAGGTGTATACCCACAGTGTCTATGCATTGTTCATCCTTGCGGATATCCTCAATGTCAAAGTTCTCATTCCCAGCAGGTTCCCATTTACCGGCACCAAGGGCGAAATTAACAAGGTTTTCGCGCCGTTCCTCTTCGCAGAGAGGCTCGAATGTCGCAATAATTTCTTGAAGTTTTCCGGGGTAATTCATCTCCGGCAAGGTCTGCAGGGCAGTGGGTTGTTGCGTGTTTGCGGCTGATTTGCTTCCCTTAGTGATGCTTGAGCGGGAACCCGCCTTGCACCATAACGTCACCTGTAAGTTCGGCAACTACTCGCAATGCGTGCTAGGGTTCCGGCATGTCTGCCGAGCCTCCGCTTCCAGAAGATCTCAGTTTACGCATGCAGCGGCTGGGTTTGCAGGAGCGTGACCTGGTGGAGCGCTTCATCCGCGGATCGGGACCAGGTGGGCAGAAGGTCAACAAGACATCTTCCTGCGTGCAGTTGCGGCATGTGCCAAGTGGTATAGAGATCAAGTGCCAGCACAACCGGTCGCTTGCGGCAAACCGCGTGAAGGCGAGAATCCAAATCTGTGACCTTCTCGAGCAGAGGGAACTCAAGCGCAAGGCCAGGCGGCGGTTTGATGCAGAAAAGCGTCGCCGGCAAAAACGTCAACCTTCAAGACGGCAAAAGAAAATCAACGTTGCCAATAAGCGCCGTCACGGCACAAAAAAGCGCTTGCGTGCACGTCCCGGGATGGACGAATAGCCGTGTCCCGGAACAACTGTGTGCTGGCGGCTACCTGGTGACCATCCGGACAAATTCCTTCCTCGCTTTCCTGGAGGCGAGTGCATAGAGGTTGTCTCCTGCAGCAATGACATCCTCACTTGAGGGCACCTTTGACCCCTTGTCATTGATACGGGCTACAAGTTGACAATTCTTGATTTTCAGGTCACTGACCGTTGCTCCGTCGGCCTTGGAGTTTTCTCGCACAGTAACCTCGATCAATTCGCCGCCCGGAAGGTGTTTAATGAGGTGAAACTTGTCGGAAGTGATAAAACGCATCAGTTCCTGCTGGACAATTTTGCGCGGGCTGACGGGATCAATGCCGAGAGTTTCCGCTGCCTGGTTGAGTGCTTCCGCATAATCAGTGCGATGGATGAGGGTCAGTCTTTTTTTTGCCTTGAGTTTTTTGGCATGCAGGCAACTGACAAGGTTGTCGACATCGTTGTGTGTGGTGGCAATGAAGAAGTCAACCTCAACCTCCCCGATTTGTTCCTCCTGCAGGTCTTTAATCAGGGTGGCATCCGAGTTGATGACGTCGATGCCGTCATCGAGTTCGCCCGCGATTTTCTCCGCATGTTCCTGGTCACGCTCGAAGACCCTTACCTTGTAGTTCCATGCCTCCATTTTCTTGGCCAGCGCGAAGCCGTAGCTGCCTCCACCCACGATCACAACCCTCGGGTTCCAGTCCTTGACGCTGCCGCCATGCAGGAGTTCAGCAGTCTCGGTGAGTTGTTGTGGATTGCCGCAGAGCATGACGCTGTCATCAACATGCAGACAATCATCGGGCCCGGCTATGAATGCCTCGCTTTCCTTGTCGGGAAGAATGGAGAGAACGCGAATTCTTTCTGGCAGGGATATTTCACGCAGTGATTTCCCCACAACGGTACTTTCCCCGGTGACGGTTACCTGTTGCACCTCAATGTTTCCAAGCCCGATTTCCTCGACCTCGGTGGGTACAGGGTTGTTGATTTTCTTGGACAGTTCCGCGGCACACAGCTGCTCGGAGCTGAAGAGGTGATCGACGCCGAAAAGGTTATCCATCCTCAGGGGGAATTCATTCCGGCGCAGTTCCTCGGAAACACGGCAGATGGTTTTCTTGGCACCTCCTTCCGTGGCTATCCTGCAGGCTGCCAGGTTGGTGTTATCATCACTGGTCAGGGCAAAGAAAAGGTCACACTGGCTGACATCAGCCTGGTCAATGAGCAGGTTTGGATGAGTACCGTTGCCGGCTATTACGGTATTGATCTCATCAGTGGCTTCAATTTCCTTTGCCAGTTTGTCATTTGACTCGATGACCGTGATATCATGGGATTTTTCCGTCAGGCTTAAGGCAAAGTGTCGTCCAATTTCACCGGCGCCAACTATAATAATACGCATCTTGAATAGTTCCTTTTAAAGGGGTTTAGCAATCAATGTCCTGCCTTTCAGGCCGGATGTCGAATTTATCAGAGAGATAGAGGGCAAGCTCGTCCATGGGGAGACCGACCACGTTTGTGTAGGAGCCATCAATATTGGCGATGATCATCTCCCCGTGTTCCTGTGCGGCATAGCCACCTGCCTTGTCAAGCGGGTTGATGAGTTGCAGGTAGTTGGTTAATTGCTCTTCATTGAGTTCCTTGAACGTCACCTCTGTTATCACGTGAAAGACATGCTGTGTTGCCGTGTTGCCACGCAGGATGGCCACGCCGGTGTACACCCGGTGTGTTTTTCCAACCATACGCGCCAGCATGGATTTGGCCTCATCCAGGCTACCGGGTTTTCCCAGTGGCTCTGATTCGAGGAAGACCAGCGTATCGGCGCCGATAACCACCGCATCCGGGAAGGTTTTGCTGATGGCCTCAGCTTTCAGAATGGCATTGCCCTCCGTCAGTTGCCTGGCAGACAGGGCGGGGTCATTGGTTTCCTCAACATCAGCAACCTCGACACGAAAGCGGTAACCGGCTTGCCTCATAAGCGCGAGACGGCGTGGCGAACCTGATGCGAGTACCACTTGTGTTGGCATTAGCTACTGGTCACCCGGCTTGAGCATGATGCAATACATATCAACATATCTTGATTTGTTGATATATTATCTTGAAGGCCCGTTTTAAAGGGGTATTTTCTGTAAAATGCGCAAGGAAAGCTGCGAAGCCGAACTGAGAAAACTCCTGGAGCAACGTATTGTGATCCTTGATGGAGCGATGGGTACGACGATTCGCGGTTATGGTCTTGATGAGCAGGCAGCTCGTGGGGACCGGTTTGATACCAACAGGAAGGACCTGCTCAATAACGGGGATATATTGTCACTGACACAGAGCGGTACGATTGGCGACATTCACAAGCGTTTTTTTGAGGCTGGTGCCGATATTGCCACCACCAATACTTTTTCAGCGACCACAATTGCCCAGAGTGAGTTTTTCGTTGAAGACCCGAGGGAGAAGGGAGAA
>CACIUL010000023.1 GCA_902589825.1 uncultured Verrucomicrobiota bacterium | reverse complement strand
CGCGCTCACTCTGGAAAATCATCCTTGAGCCGTCCTGGTTGAAGTATCCCTCGCCGGAGCGTTTGCCCGCAAAGGTGAGTTGCCGGGTGTTGGAAATGAAACGTTCTTCCTGTGAGGGTTCCCGGGTATTGTCCTCCCTGGCGACCAGGAAAAGCGTTCCAATTCCCGTGACTGATGCAACAAGGAGCGCGATGCGGTTTTTCATGGTTTTGTAAAGAGGTAACCCTGCTGCGGATTTGTGCAATGCCCAATGGCGTGTCTTTCCCCGGCATCCAAAGGGCAGGGGGCAGTCCTTCGATTTTACTGGAAAAATGGGCACGCCTCCCCGCATCCGGGGATGCGGGGAAGAGCTGCTGAATGTGGCAAGGACAGGCTATTTGCCGATGCAAAAGAGCTTTTGGTCAGTGCGTATAAGGGCAAGGCCGTCTGCCAGGGCGATTGAGCTGCGGACACGCCCGTTGCGGCCAGGTCCCATTTCAACCTTGTGTAGAGCCTTGAATTTATCCCCTGCCTCAACGACAACCACCTCTCCATAATGGGTGATAATATAGATTTTGCCGTCCGCGGCAGTGGGTGAGGCCTCAATTTTTCCGTTCACTCCAAGGTCTTCGCTCCATATGACCTTACCGGTTTCCGGCTCAATACAGCTGAGGGCATGGGTGCGCTTGCGGCCGTTGTTGGCAACGTAGAAGTGTCCCCGATAAAACAGCGGGGTGGGGACATCACTTGAAACATTTGGGTTAGTGCTTTTCCAGGCGATGTGGGAATCATCCAGCTTACCGTTGCCCCCGAGTTTCACGGCATATACCGGTGCCCCCTTGGGTGCACAGGCGAGGGCGATACCGTTGCCGGCGATAGGAGAGGGCACAAGGCGCCAGTGGCCGATCTTGTCCGGGTTCCATGTGCCCCAGCGCCAGATTTCCTTGCCGGTTGCCGGGTCATGCCCGGTGATGCAGTCCCCACCGGTGACCAGAAGCTGTGTCTTGCCCTTGTGGTCGTATAATACCGGTGTGCTGAAGGCTTCCTTGGCCTCGGCCCTTGCCTCATCAGGGCGCTCTACCTGATAGACCTTGCTGCCGTCCTTCATGGACAGGGCAAGCAGGTAAGAGGAGTGCTTGCCGCCTCCCCTCTGGAAATTGTGAACCGGGGTGTCACGCTGCAGGACCTGCATGATGATGTTGTTACCGTGCAGCAGGGGACTGGTGGAGAATGTCCAGAGGAAGTAGAACTTGCCGTATTCCTCCTGGATGTTTTTCTTCCATACCGGTTTGCCATCCATGGTAAAAACGGCGATGTCGCCGGTGCCATAGAAGAAGACAACATGCTTGCCGTCACTGGCCGGTGAGGCTCCCGCATAGTTGGAACGGTCGTCCTGCTTGAGTCCCTGGGCGACGACATGGCGCCATAGCTCCTTGCCGGTTTTCAGATCGTAGGCAAGGGCGATCAGGTTTTCCTTGGCCTGGTCCGTTGAGGAAACAAAAACATGATTGCCGGAAATGATTGGCGTGGATGCGGCGGCTCCCGGCATGTCAACTGACCAGCGGACACCATTGTCCGTGCTGAAGGATTGCGGAGTATTGCTGGCTGAGCTTGAACCGTTCATTTCAGGCCCCCGCCAGTTATTCCAGTCCGCTGCGGAAAGCAGCGATGTGCAAAGGATGAAGATGGTCGAATGTGCGAGTGTGAGTGCTTTCATGTCGTTATTGCGTTTGGGTGATATTATTTGCCGGATGGTGTGAGAATTGCCAGATCTTTAAATTCCACGTGCATTTCGTCCCCGCCATGGAGCTGCAGCCCGATATGACCTTCCGTGCGTCCCGGATCATCAACAAGTTCCGCGGTTTTCCTGCCGTTAATGCGTACCACAATACGTCCCCCGTGGGCACTGAGCTGAAGGTCTGTCCACTCCCCGGGTTTATATTGTTTCTTGGGGATTTGCTCTTTGGAGGGCTTTACCACCCAGCCCCGGCCGCCGGTTTCATAGAGTCCCCCGGTTTCCTGGGAAAAATCCACTTCCACCTGGAAGCCGTGCACCGAGACACCCCCCTTGACCTGCTTACAGCGGAAATAGAAACCGGAATCTCCGCTCGTGACACGGAATTTTGCCCGCACGGTAAAATCCTTGAATGACTTTTCCGAGAGCAGGATACCGTGCCGGGGCTCAGACTTCGGGCTTTTTCCCAGGATCGCCCCGTCGACCACCTGCCAGGTGCCCCCCGGCAGGGGTTTCCATCCGGCAAGGCTCTTGCCGTCAAACAAGGGCTTCCAAACGTGTTTGCCAAGATCCTGGATACGAATGTTGCGCCAGCGAACTTCATAAGGACCACCCTTTTTGTTACCGATGCCGTGAACCTGCAGCCCGATAAGCCCGGAGGAGGTCATGGAGTCCACGAGGTCGGCTGCGGCAACACCATTAATCCAGGTCCTGATGGAGTCTCCCAAGGCATGGACACGGATCTTGTTCCATTCTCCTGGCTTGAATGCCTTGCGGGCAGGCTCATTGCGGGAGAGGTCATTGAGCCACCCGCGGCGTGCCTCATCATAGATGCCTCCGGTCCACATGCGGTTGCGCTCGGTGTCGGGATCTATTTCCACCTGGTAGCCGAATACGCGGTTATTGCTTTTTACCTGACTGCGGATCTGCACGCCGGAGTTGAGCCTGGGATCAATCTTGAACTCATACTCCAGGATAAAATCACCGTAGTTCCTTGTTGTGCAGAGGAATGAGTTCGGGGTTTTCGGCACCGTGCGCCCGACAATGCATCCGTCCTCCACGGAATATTTTGCCTTGCCGCCTTTCTGGGTCCAGCCATTGAGCGATTTTCCATCAAAGAGCGCGGTCCAGGGTGGATCTTCAGCCTGCAGCGGGCAGGTGGCAATGATCGTGGTAAAAAGGAACAGTTGGCTTCGTTTCATGGAGTCTGGTGTGTACTGGTTGTTTGTATCTCTTTTTATCGGAGAGGCTTCATGCGTTTTTCCCAGCTAGCCAGTTTACCCTTGAGTTTATGGCCATAGTTGCCCGGCAGGGCAAACAGATTTTTACTTTCTACGGGATCTTCCCCGAGGTTAAAGAACCATTCCTCGGTTTTTCCGCCTTCTTTGCGGCGTATATATTTCCGCGTCTGCTCTCCATCATTTTCCAGCGCTGCCCACCAGGTGCGATCACCCCGTTTTGCCCGCCAGTAAAGCTCTCTGGGAAGCGGCTTTAGGTTTTTTTCAGCACAGGCAATAATGTCAATACCGTCGAGTTTTTTGCCCGCCACTTGAGTGCCAGTAATCCTTGCAAAGGATGCGGTGAGGTCAAAAGTCGCGCCGAGTTGATGGCAAAGGGTTCCCGGCCTGATTTTTCCGGGCCACTTTGCGATAAGCGGCGCCCGGATGCCACCCTCAAAGAGGCTGCCTTTGTAACCGTTCCAAGGAAGGTTACGTCCAGGCTTCATGGCGCCATGGTCGGAGGCAAAGAGGACAAGGGTGTTCCTTGCCAGTTTAAGGCTTTCAATCTTCTTCAGGATCCTGCCAACCGAGTTGTCGAGGTCCTCAAGCATTGCCACATAGCTTTCACGGCTGCCTTCTGTCCAGTTTTCCCTGGTGAATTTTTTGTCCCTGTCAGCGGGTGCCTGGAATGGAAAATGCGGAGTGGTAAAGGGGACATAGCAGAAGAAGGGGGTCTTTTGGTTCCTGCTGATAAACTGCAGTGCCTCATCGGTGATAAGGTGGGTCATGTAGCCTTCCCTTGTGACCGGCTTGTCATTGCTGAACAGGGCGGGTAAAGGGGAGAGCTCCCTGTGAGTGAAGTAGTCCACATTGCCGCCTAGGCAGCCGAAGAATTCATCCCAGCCGTATTTCACGGGGTTGAAATGCGGTTCATAGCCCAGGTGCCACTTGCCGAAGATGCCGGTCCTGTACCCGGCCCTGGTGAACACCCGGGGGATGAGGGCCTGATTTACCGGCAGTCCAAGTTGTGACTGTTCGGCGAGACGAATGGCATCATCATATCGCCCGACATTGCCGGTACCGATGGCGCACTCAAGGCCGCCGGCAAACTGAGGGTAGCGGCCGGTCATGATTGAGGTTCTTGTGGGTGTGCACTCGGTGCCGTTGGCGTAAAAATTGGTATACTTTGCCCCCTGCTCAGCAAGTTTGTTGATATTTGGTGTCCGGGCATCCGGGCATCCGTAACAGGCAATGTCCCCGAAGCCCAGGTCGTCGGCCAGGATGAAGATGATGTTGGGTTTTTGCTCCCCGGCAAAGGCACTGGACAGGGAGAAGATCAACAGGAGGATTTTTTTCATGGCTGGATTTATTTTACAGTGAACTGTCCGGGGAGTGCCTGGAAGCTGGTGCCGTCGGAGAAGGTGACCTGCACAGGCTTGCTTCCACTGACGTAGACCACATACAGGGTTTTTCCCGCTTGCGAGCTGAATGTTGCCGATATCGGGTGGTTGCAGGTCACCTTTCGATTGACTTGCCCGAGTTGCCGGAGGTTTTCAATCCAGTGCCGGGCATTGGCTGGAAAGTTGCCCGAGTCCAGGTTTGGCGATTGGCCCAGTGAGTTCCAGTCCACGAGTGCCTTGTCCGCATCCACGAGGGCACGGTAACTGATCATGATACTGGGCCAGCCTTTCCACTTTCCGCCGCTGGCTGAAAGGGTCCGGTCATGGTTGCTTCGAACAAATTGAGGATAACGCCCAAGGTAAAGGGATCCGCCGTGTATGGGCAGCAGGTTGATGCCGGTCTTGCAGTGGGGAGCGTTGGAAAACCATGTTTCATAGGTGGATTTTCCTCCCCATACCATGGCGATTGAGGGAGCCTTCATGGCATCCGTGTAATGCGTGCCGGTAACATCAAACCAGTAATCCTCAATGGCGGCCAATTCCGAGGAATACAGGTAGATGCCAAGGTCGCGCAGTGCCTTGTTGGCAGTAAACTCACCGAGCAGGATCAATCCTGTCCATGCACTCATGGCTTCCGATGAGGACTCCTGGTTGTTGCCATCTGCAAACCGGGCGTGCCCGGATGCCCAGCTATGTCCCGCGTAGGGGTCAAAGTTGCGCAGGAAGGGGAACCGGGGGTTGTTGCGACTGCTGCATGCAACATCCTCGATTACTTCAGACATCATGGCTCCCCACCGGGTTTCCTTCATCCATGATGGATCGTTGCGTGCAATCTCCGCGGCAGCTCGGAAAAAATACCCGTAGTGGAAATGGTGATCATTGAGCTCCTTGGCTGACCCGTAACTTGGTGGAATCCCGATGAGTGATCCCCAATTGGAGTCAAAGTAGAAGTGCCTGTCACCTTTGTTGCCATCATTAAAGGATAACCAGTCTTCGAGCTCATGTTTCATGCGCTTGAGGTACTGGCTTGCCAGCTCAGGATGGTTGCAGGTTGCGGCGATGGCGCTGCCCGATGCGAGGTTGCCCAGCGCCTTGCCTCCCCAGTAGGAATCTTTCGGGATGTCTTTTTTCTCCACCAGCCGGCGTAAATCCCCGGTAAGTCCCTCAACAGCCAGGGGAAGGCATGGAAGGACGCCGGGAAAATCAAAAGCCACTTCAAAGCTCTTTCCGGCAAAGAGTTTCATCGGGCCGCGGATGCTTTTATAGCTTAGCGGCAGGAGGTCTGCCCGAGTGCGGCGCCACTGGTGGGGATACAGTGTCGTGAGGGGAACAAGGCTGGCGTCATCCCGCGCCTCGGTGACAAGGGAGAACGTGGCAATGGAACGGGAGGTGTTTGCATCATAGCGCCACTCAACCTTCGTCCCCGTCACATGGGCATGCGCGTGCCGGGCAAAAATCTTGAGGGTTTCAGGCGTGTTATCGGGAAGCAGGGCAACGGAAAGGAAGCGGCCTCCCTTGTTGGGGCGTATCCAGGTCTTACTGTTTGTGCCTTGCCATTGGATCGGTTGAGGGCAGAAGATTCCATAATGATTTCCGGTGGCTGTCGTGATTGCCGTGATGCCGGATGAACGGTGCCAGATTCGCGGGGTTTGCTGGAAGCGCAGTGCCGGGGCGCTGCCTTTCGCCTCAGCATAAACAAAAGGGGAACCGTGACCGTAGGTGCATCGTAGAAACCGTTCACTGTTGCCGAACCGAACGGTGAGAAACCAGTCGCTGTGGTTTTCCACCCTGGCATCAATGAACTTTTCCACGCCGGAAAGTCCTATCGTCAGGTCATTGCCGCCGGCGGGTATTGCGGAGATAACTCCACGATCAAAAGTGTTCAGGCTTGCCCCTGGATTAGCGATTCGCAGGCCGTTGGCTTCACACTTTACGCCGAGTGGATGGGGGAAATGGTTTGATGAGAAGGGTTCCCAGAGGACAGAGCTCCACCAGTCATTGGTGGGAATGGGCCCCTTTATTCCCGGGACACGGTAAATTTGCGCAGGAGGGGGGGTGAAGTCTCCGTGTTTTTTGGTGGTATAGGAACCTTGTCCTTTTTTGACGACCTCAGCGGACAGGGAACCGGCTAGAAGGAGAACGGGTATGGCGATGAGGGATCGGTTCATTAGTGTTTCATCAGGGTGTCAGGTAACGTTCCAGCGAATCGAGCAGGGACTTTTCCAGCAACGGATGTTCACGCAATACTTCTGTGAGTGCTTTCGGGTCGAGTTCCAGGAGAACTGATTCCTCTGCAGCGGTTACGGTTGCCATTCGCCGTCCACTGCTCAGCGGGGCAATCTCGCCGAATAGTTGGCCCCTGGAGATATTGCCGAGGTAGGACTGTTCTCCATCCTCTCCAGCAGTCACTGTTGCGGATCCTGATACCAGGAAATACAGGGCAAGCCCCGGGTCACCTTCCCGGATGATGGAGAGGCCGGCCGGTATCCTTTTCTCTGTAAAGGCTGCGCTGAGTTGCCCGATCGCCTCCTCTGGCGCATTGCCAAAGGCGCTGGAATCGCGCAGCCAGTTACTGATTGTTTCTTGGTCCATGAATCATTTGATTGTCGGGAAAGAACCCTTGAGTTGCCAGAAGTTCTTTTGCATGGAAAGGCATTATTTTCAGCGAAGACGGCAAACTTCGTGGCCGGCTAAGATTTCACACCCCCGCGTTGTGAAGGTCACGCCTTTCTGACGTTACTGCGGTGAAAAAAGGCTGAATTTAGCCAACCAGTTCCCGGATGGGCTGAATGCCCTGGTCGACAAGGTAGTGCGGCCTGCCGGCGGCATCCATCACGGTGGCATTATTGAGGTCGATGCCGATGTTGTGATAGAGGGTGGCGAAGACTTCCTGGAACTTAACCGGGCGTTCAGACGGCTCCTCGCCCCTGGAATCAGTGGCACCGATGACCTGGCCGGTATTCATCCCGCCCCCGGCAAGCAGGCAGAAGTTTGCCTTGGGCCAGTGGTCCCGGCTGTTCTTGGCATTGATTTTCGGGGTTCTGCCGAACTCACCCCACATGACCACTGACACATCATTTTGCAGGCCACGTTCATGCAGGTCGGTGATCAGCGCGCTGAGTCCCTGGTCAAGCAGGGGGAACTCCTCGCGGGAACGCGGGAAGTTCATGCCGTCACCTCCGTGCCAGTCCCAACGGCTGTAATTCAGTGAGACGACCCGTGCGCCCGCCTCGACAAGGCGTCGGGCGACCAGGAAGTTGCGGATCATTTTAGGTGCCCCGTCACGCTGGTAGGCAGGATCGTTGACCCCGTAACGTTCTGCAATTTTAGGGTCTTCCCTGGAAAGGTCGAGAGCATTGGCGAGGCCGCTGTCGGAAAGGATTTCAAGCGCCTGGCGATTGTAGGAGTCCAGTCCGTCCATCTGCCCGGTTGCGTCAACATCCCGCCGCATACGGTCGATTGAGGTGCGCAGGCTCTCCCTGTCCAGCATTCGCTCAAGTGACATTCCCTGCAGGGTCATGCTTCTTGCCCGGGCATTGGGATCCTTGGCAACCATTCCCATCGGGGCATGTTCATGCCCGATGAATCCTGAGGTTCCGGCTTCACCCCAGGTGCGGTTTCCGGTGGGATACATCAGGGAGAGGTTGGCGGGGACGCCAGGGTTGGAACCCTGCACTTTTGATACCCAGGACCCGAACGAGGGCCATCCCCCGGCAGGGGAGGGGCTGTTCTTCTTGTGCCCGGTCATGCACTGGTAACAGTCATGCCCTCCATCGGAGTCGCTCAGGGAGCGCACAATGGCATACTTGTCTGCGATTTTTGCAAGCCTCGGGAACAACTCGCAAATCTCCATGCCTGGGACATTTGTTGCCATGGGCCTGAACTCCCCACGGATTTCCGAGGGAGCGTCCGGCTTGAGGTCGAACATATCGAGGTGGGATGGGCCGCCCGGCAGGTAAATGTTGATGATTGCCTTGTGGGAGGAGCCGGTCCTGGCTTTTGCCTCAAGGGAGAGCAGTTGGCTTAAGGACAGGCCCCCGGCAGCCATGCCGCCGACTTTCAGGAAGTTTCGACGCGAATAACCATCACAATGCGTCGGCGAATGATCAGTTTTTCCGAGCAGCTCAAGCATAATCAACTACCAGCAAATACATTACTGAATAATTGATATCTTATGCGTTTTCCATCCGGTTGGCAACGATTGTTGTCAGCAAATGCTACATGCGCTCAGGCGGGCAAATACCAAGCAGGCTCAACCCGTGCCTGAGAACCCTTGAGGCGGTGTCGCAAAGGGCGATCCTTGTGCAGCGGGAGGGTTCACCGGCATTGAGGACGGGGCACTGCTCATAAAAGGAATGAAAATTCTGGGCCAGTTCATAGAGGTATGTTGCCAGCAGGTTTGGGCGGTAGTCGACAAGGACCTGCGGTACGACCTCTGCGTATTGGCAGAGTTTCATGGCCATTGTCCTTTCTGCGTCCTCGGAAATGACAATATTCTCAAGGGAGTATTGTGGAACGGTGTCCAGTTTACGGAATATGGATCGCGTCCGCACATATGCGTTGATCATGTAGGGAGCGGTGTTGCCCTGCAGGGCCAGCATTTTTTCCCACGAGAACACATAGTCGCTTGAGCGGGCCTGAGAGAGCTCGGCATATTTTACCGCACCCACCCCGATCTTCTCGGCGATATCCTGCTTTTCCTCCTCGGGAAGCTCACTGTTTTTCTCATCGACGATCCTGCGTGCCCGGTCAACCGCCTCGTTGAGCACATCACCCAGGGCGGGGACTGTACCCTCACGCGTCTTGAAGGGTTTCCGGTCATCACCAAGGATCTTGCCGAAGGCGACATGCCTTAGGGAAGTGGAAATTCCCCGGCGGCGTGCCACCTCAAACAACTGGCGGAAGTGCAGGGACTGCCTGTCATCAACCACGTAGAGGATTTCATCTGCCTTTAGCTCGTTTACCCGGTAGTCAATCGTTGCTATGTCAGTGGTAGCATAATTAAAGCCCCCGTCTTTTTTCCGGATCATGCAGGGGGCAGGCAGCCACTCGCCGTCGCGTTGCACCAGGAGTGGATCCTGCTTGGGCTCCAGTTCGTTATTGGAAAAGATGCATATGGCACCGTCACTTTCCCCTGCAATTCCCTCCTTTAGCAGTTCTTCAACCAGCGGCTTGAGGTGGGGGTCATAAAAGGATTCACCCAGTGTCGTGTCAAAGTGGATGTCCAGTCGGGTGTAGATATCCTGCGCACCGCTCATCGTGATATCAATGAACTCTTTCCAGAGAGAGAGGTTGTCCGGGTCGCCGGACTGCAACTTGACGGTTTCCTCAAGGCACTTTGCGGCAATGTCAGGATCAGTGTCTGATTGTTGCTTTACCAGTTGGTAGAGGCGCAACAGTTCACGGATAGGGTTGTCGGCAAAATCTGCTTCATTGAGATGGTTTTTCCATCCATAGAGCACCTGTCCCATGGGGGTTCCCCAGTCCCCGATGTGATTATCGGCAATGACATCATGGCCCAGGAACCTTGCTATCCTTGCAAGGCAGTCACCAATGATTGTGCTTCGTATGTGGCCAATGTGCATTGGCTTTGCGACGTTTGGCGAGGAGAAGTCGATGAGTAGGCGGCTTGTTGAGGATTCCGGTTCAACGCCGAGCCGTTCATCACTTGCCAGGTTGTTGACCCGGGCCGCAATGGCTTCAGCGGAAATGCGGAAATTGATGAATCCCGGGCCGGCAACTTCCGGTGTTTCACATAAGCCGGAAACATCCATTTTTCCGATAATTTGAGCGGCAAGTTCCCGCGGATTCTTGCCCAGTGGTTTTGCCAGGGCCATGGCGGCATTGGCCTGGTAGTCCCCAAACCGGGTGTCAGCGGCGGCAGTGACTGCGGGCACTGACTGTTGCTGCGTGTTTTCGAGGCCGAGTTCAGCAAGGGCATTAGTCAGCCTTTGGGTGAGTTGCTGGGAGAATGTAGCCATGGCACCTTCGATCAGTCTGGTTGGTGGGGGATTGATGGGGGCTAAGTTTACAGGCTAACTGTTAACAGCATGTTTATTGAAAACAGCCAAAATGTCGTCCCGGGATTCCGCCAATGCCAGTTCCTTTCGGATATCACTGCGGGTGAAGAGCTTTGCAATTGCCGCGAGGGTCTGGAGATGCTGGTGATAGTCTTTTTGTGGGACGAGGAAAAGGACAATGAAGTAAACAGGGTTGTTGTCGACTGCTTCAAAATCGACACCTTTCTTTGAACGTCCGAAAATCACTGCCATTTCGTCAATGTCTTCCGAGAACGCGTGGGGGATGGCCACGCCGGAACCAATACCGGTACTGATTTTTTCCTCACGCTGGGTGAGGCTGAGATACGCCTTCTCTTTTACGTCCTCGGGCAGGGGGGTATTTTCAACCTGCTCAAGGTAGTCAAACAACAATCCCACCAGTTCACTGATAACCTCAAGGTGATCGGTGGACTGTAAATCGGGAACGATCTGTTCCGGTTTAAGGCTCGCCAGGTTCATCTCATTGATTCGAGAGTTGGCGGGGGTTTACTTGCCGTGAAGGGTAATCCCCAAATCATTGCTGACAAGTCAAAACCCTTCCTCCCGGGCAAACACGACCATGCGTGCAGGGGGATGGTCAGCGGACAATGCCGAACTCCACCCGCCGGTTGCGTCCGGAGCTCGGATTGGACCGATCAGCCGGCATTTCTTCGCCAAAGCTGACCGTTTGAATTTTATTGCCAATGACGCCGCGGTTCATGAGGGCAGTCCTGACAGCCAGTGCCCGCCGATCACCAAGACCCCTGTTATATTCCTCAGTGCCAACATCATCAGTGAAACCGGCTACAATGAGCTCCTTGCCCTGACTGCGGGCATAGGATGCAATTTCCTGGATCTTGGCCTGCTCTGAGGGGCTTACTTCAAAGCTGTCGAATGGAAAATAGACCGGCGGGAAATCTCCCTTGCTGGAATTGTTAAAGGAGGCGCCTGCCTGGCGGTTTGGCAGTGAAATGTTCGAGCCGCTTCCGTAACGGTTATAGGCCGCAGCATCTCCGGGGCCGAAATTCGTGCCGTAACTGGCTGCCGCAGCGGTGGAATCTCCATTTTTCCCTTTGTTTTTGCAGGAAAAAGTCGTGATGCAGATCAGGGCGGCAAAGGTGGTGGTGGCAATTTTTTTTAAGTTCATGGGACTCTCCGTGTGAAAAATGTAGTAATTCTAGAAATACTAATAGTCAAGCAATATTAAGGATTTACAGTGAATCTGAACCACTCCATTGGGTGGTTTTGGTGCTGTATTGTAATACGGTTGCGGCTTGCAATGCCGTTGCCGGCACTTGAAAGAGTTCAATGGAGGAAGGCTGCTTTACAGAAGACTTAATACTCGTTGAGAGGATCAACGTTGGCTAGGACTTGATTTTCTTCACCTTAAATACGAATACATTAAGCCTGCAGTGCACCCGGGCATGAAGCGTGCAATGCAGGAATGGGGAATGACTGGTTATCAAAAGAAGAGTGACTTGTGCATCTTACAGGCGATGCATGCTGCCAGTTGGCTGGCCGGCGCACTGTATCTTGTGACGCCGTTTAACCTTTTCTGGAAACTTGGCAACGGCAGCCTGGGTTACAACCTTCTTATCACCCTGGTGCTTGCCCTCATGGGTATCGCCATGGTCGTGACCTCCACAAGGCGGATTAGCAAATTTGTCCATGACCTTGATGCCCCAATTTGTGGCAGGGTTGCAATGGCTATATGCGCCGTTCACCTGATGGTTGTGGTGGCTTGCCTGGGGGCCTTGTATTTCAAGTTGCCTTCATGGGTTGCGGTGGGCGCTTTACTGCTCGCCACTTTATGGCTGGCATTTTTGCTGCTTTACCTGCCCAGGGTAAATAAAAAGGTATCCGGTTCCCGCCGTTGCCTGCGCAGCTGGCTTGTTCACAGGTGGCAGTGCAACGGGGCCTTCTGGCTTTGTATTTTTGTGCTCCTGGCAACACGCGATATCTACACGGTTTGGTCCCTTGAAGGACTCAATTACTTTGAACTGGCCAGTGCCTCTCTTGGCAGGATCGCCACCCAGGGGGTTTTTACCCTTGGCTTAATGATCACCTACCACGTGCTTTGCAACCTCACGCCGGCCTATTTCAGGATTGTGGTTACTGGCTTGTTCGCTCTCTTGCCATGCCTGATCGTGGTTGATTTTCTGATACGCGAGTTCTGGAACCAGTCGTTGCTTTCCGTGGTGAATTTCTTCACGGCAACCGGTGCATTTGATTTTTACAGGGAAGTGGCTGCAGCGGGCCTGAACTGGACGTTCGGGCAGGTTGCCTGGACATTTGCGGGTATTTTTCTTGCCTGCATGGCAGTTTTCTGGGCTTTCGGGAAGATTTCCAGGGCTGCCGGGATGCGAATTGCCAACCTTCGCCTCATTATTATCCTGGTCGCCTGCTGGCTGGTTGCGGTGACCGAGAGTGCCTTGAGCCATGTTACCAAGCGCACCGAGTCCTGGAGAAAACACCACAAGGTCTTTGATGCCCATGTTGGCATGTTTGCTCCACCTGCCGGCTTTGAAAAACTTGAGGTTGTTTTTCGTGAGCCTGCGCCTGAGGACGACCGTGAGCGGCTCCTCTCTGAACTCAAGGACAAGCCGCATCTGCGAAAGCCGGATATCTATGTATTCATGGTCGAGAGTTGGCGCTCGGACTCCATTACCCCGGAGGTGGCACCGTTCCTGAGCCGTTTTGGCAGGGAGGAAGCACAGGACTTGGGGAGAACCTTCTCAGGCTCCAACTGCACCCCGCTTTCGTGGTTCTCCTTTTTTCACAGCCGATTGGCAATCCACTGGGCGGAGGCACTTAAATCAAGCGATGACCATGCGGGCGCCTACCCGGTGAGGGTTTTGGACAAGCTGGGATATGAGATACACGTCAGGGCGGTTTGTGACCTTGGCTACAAGAGCCTGGGGCCGTTGAATTTTGGCAAAGATAATCACCTGGCTGATTTTTTTGCCGATGACTCCAAGCGAGTGGAGCCAATGAATATCCCCCAGCGGGAAAAGCGCCTGATGAATGAGCTTCGCCATTACCTGGACAGTGACCCGGAGGGGCCACAGTTTCATTTTGTGGCCCTTGACTCACCCCATTACAACTACTATTGGCCCTCTGACTTTGATGCCCTGCACCCGAACTGCGCGGGCAATATCCCCACGAACCTGCGCCCGAACCAGGACGTGGTGAACGGGGTGGTGCGCCGTTACCAGAATGCGGTCCACTGGGTTGACTATGCCATTGAGGAGTTCATTGATTTCCTGAAGTTGAAGGGGCGCTACGACAATGCCCTGATTGTCCTGACCGGCGATCACGGGGAAGAGTTCCAGGAGGATGGTAGCTGGTTTCATTGCTCTTCATTGAACCGGTTCCAGACGGAGGTTCCGATCATGATCAAGTGGCCACAGTGGGCCGGGGCATTACCTGCCCATGATACTGTCAGTCATTACGATGTGATGCCGAGTATCCTGGACCTGATCGGGCTTGAACCGAGGTTCTACGAGTCCCTTTCCGGCCAATCACTTCTCCGCTACCGGGAGGATCCGCGTGAGGTGGTCATCTCAACGGTGCACCGCGGGGAGACGGGTATCGGGCTCTGCCTGGTTCGCGGTGAGCGCAAGGTGAAGTTCTCCTTTGCCGGCCCATGGAGCATGAAGGTTCCCGACAGGCTGTATGTTTCCGAATACACCGATGTCATGGACCAGCCTTTGGACTTCCGGCCTGAGATCGGTGACCGCTCTCATGTGGAATATATCCGGGAGCAGTTTCCGGGGGCAAGCGGGAGATTCTTTGACCGGATGGAAAAGAATTGATGTGGTCTTGTTGGCTGCAGCCCGGATTAATCGGTAATTGAGATCTTTATCTCATCGGAATTGGCCTTCAGCTCCGGGGCATACATTGCCTCTGCCCGGGTGGGCAGGGCACTGAATTTCCCGGGAATTTCCGCACGCATGCGGTAACTCAGGCTGTGTTTGCCGCGGGCCAGGGAGCGCACAAAGAAGGATACCTTCTGGTCACGCAACTCCATGTAGGCCCCCATGCCGTTGTTTGAATATCCGCTGCGCAGCTCAACCGGCTCAAAGCCGGCGGCCTTCATGTCTTCAAACATCAGGTATTCATAGTCATTCTTACTCTCGATAATCAGCTCAATCTCGACCAGGTCACCGCTCTTGATCGCATCCCCGCTGGCAAGCTTCGCACGCTTGAACTTCTCCACCTTCTGGTCAAGGGCCTGGCCCCGGGCTCCCACGTTCTTGATGGTTTTCTCCTCAGGAGTGAGCTTGTAGTAGTTGCGCTCAACCTTGACCTCCAGACCGGCCTTGGTGATGAAATCCTCGAGGGTGAAATTGGTCAGGTAGGCATTGAAGTAGAGTGGGCCCTTGCCTTTCTTGCGGAATTCGACAGTGTGCTCGCCGGTATCCACGGCATCCCCGACAAGGACAAGCTTATTGTCAAAGCTGAAGAGGTTCGCCCTGTTGATCTCAACCTCCTTGACCTTCTTGCCGTTTAGCAGGATCTCCACGGTCATGTCGGGTTCATCCTCGCCGGTGGCGCGGATGTAGTCGCCGATGGCCTCAATGCAGATGGCTGTGTCACGCGTGTTGCTCCAGTAGGTGGCGTGCTTGCGGTTGTTGATGAGGTATTTTACAAGTCCGCTTGCCTGAGTGCTTTTCGGTTTTGCCACACAGAGTAACTTCAGGTAGTAGGCCTGCGCCTCAAACTCGCTGCCATACCAGTACCACCAGTAGCCCTTATTACCCAGGTCCAGGTAGGCGGTCTGGTTCTCGTCATCAGTAACAAGGAACTGCTCGATGTTGCGCACCAGCATGTCACGCTCCTTGATTTTTCCAATTTTATGCATGGCCAGGCCGAGCATGGCCTTGGCATACACGGAGAGCTGGTTACGGTCGCGGTAAAGGAAGTCGCGCATCCCGGCATCCACCTTGTCCGCATCGCAGAGCACCATGAAAATGAAGGCATCAAGGTTGTCGGCATGTTTCTTGCTGGGCTGTTTTTTCTTTGTCCAGTTATTGATGCGCGCAACCTGCCGGTCCTGATGGCGCTTGAGCCACTGCACCCCCTTGTCAAGGACACCGGGGACAATGGCAACGTCATTCTGCACGGCCAGCTGGAGACCGTGGACCACCACCGCAGTGGTGTGCGCGTAGGATTGTCCGCCGCGGGCATGGAACCAGCCCCATCCGCCATCAGCATTCTGCATCGCAGTAAGGCGTTCAACGCCTGCCTTGACCATCCTGTCGATTTCCTTGTCCTTGAAGACGGGGTTTGTTTCAAGGCGCTTCCATTGTTTGGCACGTTCCTTGTCATTGCCGATTTCCTGGGCGTTGAGGTTGGTGCGCTTTTTCCTGACAGCCTTCAGGTCAATGCCCATGTCGATGAGGATTTTCTGGGTAATGGCACTGGGCAGGAAGCGGTTGAGGGTCTGCTCGGTGCACCCGTATGGGTAGGAGGCAAGGTAGGGAAGGGCATCAACCATGGAGGTTGCCAGGCTGGGTGAGTAGCGCACCTCGAGGCGCGTCTGGTCCTCGCGCCGCTCAGCGGGGACCGTCAGCTTGAGGGAGGCGGTCTTGTCTTTTGGTCGCAGGGCGCCACTGAAGGATTCGGTCTTGAGCATACCGTGGACCAAGACCGGGAAGCTCATCTGCATGGCGTCGGACTCCTCATTGGTGAGTGCCTTCATGGTAATGGAGGCTTCTCCTTCACCCACCGCCTTGACCGTCCAGTCGACTTTCTTTTCACCTCCGGCAGGGATGGTTATTGTCCTGCTCACTGGAGTCGCCTTAGCCACAGTCAAGGTATCTCCCTTCAGCTCAATAGCGACCTCGACCTGTTTTTCCTGCTTCAGGTAATTATGCACGTTGGCAGTGAGGGTTACCTCGTCCTTCTCGACAAAGAAGCGCGGCGCCTGCAGGCGAATGATCAGGTCCTTGCTGGTGATGACTTCAGCCTCTCCCTGCCCGACTTTCGTGCCGTGGCCCATTCCCCAGGTCTTGATTTTCCAGGTGGTGAGGTTTTCCGGCATGTCGAGTTTGATTTCAGCCGTTCCGTCCTTGTCGGTGTTCAGGGTGGCGGCCCAGAAGGCGATATCGGCAAAATTGCTGCGTATCACGGGTTGCACCTTCGGTGCCGCTTTGCCTCCGGCACCGCCGCCTCCGGCAAAGGGATCGGCAGATCTTCCGTCTGCAAAAGAATCACTATCAAAGGCAGCCTCAGCGATAGCCATGGGTGCTCCGGGGGCAGAGCCAAAGGCAAAATCCGCACTTGCAGCACTTCTTGATTTCATTGCCAGACCACGGTTTCCAAATCCCCGTCCCCCTAAATCTTCTTTTAAGGAGGCAGAGTTAAGGGTCAAGGCACCATCAAGGCTTGCCAATTCATCAGCCAGGGAATGGCCGAATACCCCGATGGATCCCATGCCGGATTCTCCTTTCCTGAGAATGTTTCTGGACCAGCGTGACAGGCTGAACTGGGTGTTGCGGTTGTGGTTACGCCGCCATTTCCAGAAAAACTCACGGATTTCCGGGACATTGCTGCCCCCGGAGATATATTCCAGTGCCTTGTCATAGACAGTGACCACGGTGCTGCCGACAAAGGGCTTGCCGTCAAAATCGGTGAGCTTGACCTTGACCGTTGCTGCCTGGCCCGGCTTGTAGCGTTTTTCGGATGGCAGTACCTCAACGTTGAGCACACGCTTCTCCGGAGGGACGATCACCTCACGGGTCTGTTCATAAATCTTTCCGCCGCTTACGGTGAATGCCTCAATGAAGAAGTTGGGCATGTCCTTTTTGGTGACGGCGATTTCCGCCACCGTGCTCTTGCCTTCAAGGCGGATGATGCGCGGTGGCAGGTACACACCGTTTGAGGGGCGAAGGAAGAGTGCCACGGTGCCGTTCTCACGGGCAGTGTTCACCATCAGTTCAATGGTTTCCCCGGCTGCATACTCACGCTTGTCGGTAATGATCTCGATGTCGTTAAATCGGAATTTCCTGCCGTTAAATCCCTCGCCGCGCACCACGAACACGTAGCCTCCCTCGATTTCATGCCCCGCCTTGTCCTTGAGTTTATAGCTGAGGCGATACTGACCACTGGCCGAGGCCTTGAGTTGCTGGTTGATGCAGCCTTCAGCATCGGGGTCCATTTTCCAGCTCTTGACGGTCTTTTCCACGGGCTTTCCCTCCTCATTGTAGCTGATTTGAAGGAGTTTGAGCGTGCCCTTGCCGGCGACGGGTTTGCCGTCAAGCGTGCGGGCGCAGGCGTTGGCACTGATCACGTCTCCCACCCGGTAATATCCGCGGTCCAGCCAGGTGTTGACCTTGAAGGGGGACCTTGCCACCAGGACATTGCCCTGCCCGACAATAGTGCGGCGCGAAGCATCACGCACCTCGGCGGTAATTGAATAACTGTGGTCAATGTCGCCGTGCATGGCCTTGGCCAGCGCCGTGTCGATCTCGATTTCCGCCGTTCCATCCTCGCCGATCTTGACCTCATTCTCGAGGACAACTTCAGGTGGCATGTTGCCCCGCGGCAACCACCAGTGGACAGGTGCCCTGCAGCCCCAGTTGCGCCAACCAGGATACCAGTTGTAGTCGTAGCCGAACCACCAGTAGCCGGACCCGTAGAACCAGTCCCATGGCATTGGGGCAAACCACCTGCTGTCATGTTCGCTGCGCAGCACCTTGTATTTCACGGTGGCATTCTGGACAGGCGCCCCGAAGAGGTAATTGGCACTGACCTTGGCCTTGATTTTTTCCCCGAGCATGACGGGTTCGCCGGGGGCCTCGATTTTCACCTCAAATTCCGGCTTCTTGTATTCCTCGACACGGAAGGTATTGCCCCCGTGCTGACCGGCATTGCGCACATTAATCCGGTAGGCACCCAGGGTTGCACCCTCGGGCAGGGTAATCTTGTCAGCCAGGCCGCCGAACTCGTCAGCGGTCAGGTTTTTCTCGTAAATTTTCTCGCCTTTGGGATTATTGATGAGCACCGAGAAACTTTTCCCGGCAAACTGGCTTTCATCTTCCTTGTCATATTGGGAATGACGCACCCAGGCCTTGAACTCCACATCCTGCCCCGGGCGGTATACCGGCCTGTCGGTAACCACCAGCGTCTTGGTTGCCTTGTATTGTCTATCGTGTCGCTGGTTGTACCAGACCCCGTTGAAGCCGTGGTAGGCGAACCTGCCGTCATCACTGCGCGCGATAATCAACCACTGCATCTGGCGGGGCATTTGTTCCTGGTCGAGGATGGCCTGTCCGTCGGCATCGGTGAACTCGGCGAACTGCTTGGTGATGACATTAAAGCGCCTCTGCGGCAGGATGCCCCCCAGGCCCTGTTTTTGCCTGAGGTATTCATAGCGGTAGCCAAAGAACTCGAGGTTTGCCTTGGCCACGGGTTTGCCGCTGCGGGCATCGGCAACAAAGTAATAGGACTTCTGGTCAAGTGGCTTGCGCACGATTGCCGTGTCGGCAATCCAGACAACGATGTGGGATGTGTTCCCATCCTTCATCCTGGCACGCAACAGGTAGGCCCCGGCTTTCTTCATGGGGGCAACAATGTCGATGCGCCTGTCCCAATGGTTCTTGCGCGGCTCGAGGCGCATGTCCCACTCGGCCACTTTTTTGCCGACATACTTTTTCCACCTCTCGTTGACCAGCTCGTAGCCAATGTTGCCGATATTCATGCGGTGGTTGTCGATCTTCAAGGGGTTGCTCTTGAGGTAGTCCTTGACGTCGTCGAGCAGGGCGGGCACGTCTATGGAGTAGGCGCTGAGGTCCACCCGGTCACCGTTGCGGAACACGAATCCAAGCACCGGCTTCTTGCCGGCTGCATGGGACCGGCTGCCGTCAAAGCGTCCCCAGTTGTCGAGGATCTGGTCCAGTCGCTTGGCTTTCCAATTATTGTTCCCGGGGCCGAATTTCTTGATGCTTTGCTGCCAGTATTCTGCCGCCAGGGGATACTGCCTGCGGTTCTCGAAAATGCCGGCCAGGTCATTGGTGGCCCGCTCTGCGGAGGACTTGTCGGGCAGTGCGGCGATTTGCTTGAGGACAAAGATGTGATTGTGCTCGTCAGGCAGTGAAACGCGCTTTATCCCGCTGGCAAGGCGGGCAATTGTCTCTTTTTCGCTCAGGGTATGCAACTCATAGGTGCTGCTGCTGTTTTCCCTGCCGTCATCCGGGCTGTGGGCACCGAAGAATCCGCCGAAACCCGACTGGCGCATCCTCTCGACCCCGAACTGGTTTCGCAGGAAAGAACTCCAGCGGAACATGATTTCACCGGTCCGGCCCGGTGCGAGCTCAGCGGCTTCCGTCAGCAGGTAACGCCAGCGCTCCCCGTCGTTGGCGGCTTTTTCCCAGCTCTTGGGAATGGAATAGAAGATAGGCTTGCCATCGGCATCAACCGGGGCACCCACGTTCCGTGCGCCATGGTATCCGCCCTCATCCCAATCCGGGAGCTTGCTGAAGTCAGTGAGGTATTGCAATCGCCAGGATTCACTCCTGCCCCTGTTGGATGCGATCGCATTGGCAAATTCGAGATAGAGACCTGCGATTGCCGCCTTGTCCTCATCATCCTTTGCAGCGTTCATTGCGCGCTCCATGAGGGCTAGTCCACGGACACGATCCCGTTGGTGCGAGTTGACGTGTTTTCCTCCACCGCGGTGGTGACCACGCTTGAACTCGCCACCAATGATGTATCCATATTGTGGCATCCTTAATTGCAGGCTTCCGGCACCTGCGAGCACTCTCCAGTCCTGCGGATGTTTCTGGACGACACTCTCAAGAAAATCATCCATGAGGACGACCTGACCGAGTCTGCTAAGCGACTGCCATGCGTTCTGCAGGTCCTCTGCTGCCACCTTGCCGGAATTTCCCTCGCGCATCAGCAGGTCCTTGTAGGCCTCGAAGGCTTCCTTCCAGTTTCCGTCCTTCTTAAGTTTTGCGGCCTTGTTGCGGGCATCCTCGGCTGGAACGGTCTTGGCACTGGGGATTGCAAGCAAAGAGCAGAGAATGACAATCAGTAGGGGTATGAATTTCATGGGCAGTGGGAAATAGTTAATACTGTAACGCGGATGTGGCGGTTTTTATTAGATCTTTATTGAGGAATTTCGCAGGTGGGACCTCTGTGAGGCAGAGGAGCTGATTGTCAGGGGGCATGGGATCGCCCCTATTGATCAAAGCGGTATTGCCGGGGATTTTTGGGCTTTTTCCTGAGGGATTGTCCGGATTGGTGCCTCAATGGCGCAAAAACCTCGCCGGCGCCGTCTTTCTTGATATGGTAGACAAGCTCGAGCAGCTCGCCGAGCCGTCCGCCGGGAAGTCCACCGTTATACTGGAACCATTCGAGGTATTCAAAGGGCAGTTGGTGGATCGGAAGCCCCTTAGGTGGATATTTCCCGGGGCCATATTTGCCAAAGGGCATGTGGGTGTTGCCGATTTCCGCCATGGTCTCGGCGAATTCGTCCGGGTCAATCATCTGTTCTTATTTGTCGGTTTTCAGTCTGAGAAGGCCCAAAGCAGTTTCTTGGATTTTCCATCCATGGCATCGACATTCTCAATGTGGTAGAGGTCCTCGGCAATATCCTGGATAAGGACACCGCCATCCTCGAGCTTCCTGGGCCAGGAACCGAGCCGGGTCTCAAATGTGCGTGGTCCGGAATCCGTGACGACCTTCCAGATGCGCAGGTCAATATCGTTGCGAATTTCCTCAATGGCCCTGACCTTGATGGTAAATGCCGCATCGGCAATTGCCGATGAAAGGGCCGCTTGTCCCTCGCCATCAAGACCGGCAGGGTCTTCAATTATGCAGACTTCATTGCCGTCGTGATCGAGCAGGGAAAAAAAGCGGGTGGGATCAGACAGCGGGAAGCAGGGTTGCACACGGACTGCCGTGGCAGTATTGCCGCGGACAACCTGTAATTGGCCGCTTGTGCTCAGGCTGATATCAGGTAGAGGCATCGTTTTCAGGAGTTGGTTTTCTGCATGTCATTGAGCTTGCGGTATACGCCGTCCTCCACTGTCATCAGCTTGGCATGCGTACCTTCCTCTGCAATTCGCCCGTCCTTGAAGACGAGGATCCTGTCGGCCCTGCGCAGAGTGGAGAGCCTGTGGGCGATGGCGAAGGTGGTGCGGCCCTGTGTCAGGCGGTCAAGGGCATCCTGGATCTTGGCTTCTGTTTCCGAGTCGACACTGCTGGTCGCTTCATCCAGGATCAGTATCCTGGGGTCATTCAATACGGCGCGCGCAATGGAAATACGCTGGCGCTCCCCGCCCGAGAGGGTATGACCGCGCTCACCCACCATGGTGTCGTAGGCCTGGGGAAGTCCGCAGATGAACTCATGGGCATTGGCTGCACGGGCGGCCTCGATGATCTGGTTTTTTGGGGCATCCTGCATGCCGTATCGGATATTTTCCAGGATGGTTCCGTGAAAGAGGAAGGGATCCTGCTGGACCATCCCGACCTGCCTGCGGAAACTGCCGAGGTCAATGGAGTTGAGGTCGTGCCCGTCAATACGGATTGTGCCGCTGGTGACGTCATAGAACCGGACAATAAGGTTGCTCAGGGTGGTCTTTCCCGCACCGGAATGCCCGACTATGCCGATCATTTCCCCGGGAACGACCTTGAATGAGATGTCCTGCAGCACCGGCCGGACGGCATCATAGCCGAAATAAACCTGGTCGAATTCCACCTCGCCGCGCAACGGATCCAACCTCACGGCATGTTCCGGGCGCGGCAGGTCGCTCTCGGTATCCAGGAGGTCGAAAACCCGGCGCGCGGAACTCAGTGAGCGGTTGACCATGCGCGCCATTTGTCCAAATACCTCAATTGGCTGGAAGAACATCCCGGCGTAGAGCAGGAAGGCGACAAATTTGCCAAGGGAGAGGTCAGGGTCGGAGCCATCGGCACCGGGCATCAGGCGGGGCAGGGCGAACCACCACACGGCAATGCTGACCAGATGGATCATCAGCATCAGCAGTGGCCAGAATTTTGTCCAGTTGCGGTGCACAAAATTGAAGGTTTCCATGGTGTCGGCATTGCGTGCACCAAAACGCTTCTGCTCATGCTTTTCCTGGTTGAAGGACTTGACCACCCGGATGCCGGGGATGGTGTCGGCGATGACATCGTTAAGGCTCGACCATTTCCTCCATGCACGGGTAAAAAGCCGCTGCATGCCCCGCCCGTTAACGATGATTGCCCATATCATGAATGGCACTGGCAGGACCATGACGAGGCCAAGCTGAACGTCCATCATCAGCAATCCTGCCGACAGCACGCCCAGCGTGATGACAGACAGGGAAACCTCGACGACGCCGAATGCGATGAATTCCCAGATACGGTCGGTGTCTGCCCCGACCCTGCTGATGACCGACCCGGTTTGTGTCTTGGAGAAGTAGGAAACGCTTAGCTTCTGGATGTGCGCATAGACATCATTGCGCAGGTCATGGGCGACGTATTCACCCATGATCGACATGACATGCAGGCGGATCCACAGGAAGAGCAGGCGCAAAAGGTAGGCGGCAGTGATGGCCGCAACCAGTGTCCAGGCAATGGCCCATGTGCGATCATCCGCGGGGGATTCCTGGCCCAGCACGTCATCAATGATGTAGCGTGCCAGCCATGGGGGTATGATCGAGGCGATGGCCAGCAGGGCACCCGCGAACAGACCGATGATTACCTGTTTGCGGTAGGGTTTCAGGTAAGACAACAGTCGCCAGACGACTGTCATCCTGTGTTGGGAGACGGTGGCCTGTGCTTTTTTGATCGGTGTGGTCAAGCCGCTCAGGTAGGAAGTATCGGCATCATTGCCGATGGGAACCTGGTGCCCGAGCAGGGCCTGCTTGAGGACGAAGGCAATATTGCCCATGGCATCCTTTTGCCGGTGGGTATGGCGGATCACGGCAAGCGGTTCCTGGTGGTCCTCTCCAACCAGGGTAAGGACACTGCCGCTCAGTGCCGGTTGTTCACGCACTTCCCTGATCTTGGCGCGTTCAATCAGCGTGACATTGCCGTCGCGAACGCTTAGCACACTGGTCTCTGTCAGCGCTATCCATTCCCCTGTCAGCTGGTGCGAGGCAGTGAGGTCGGCAAGGGCATAGAGCTGGATGGTTTCCCCTCCGGCACTTGCCATGATGCGCTCGCGCACCTCTTCCGGCATGATCGCGGGTTGATCAAGGTAACGATCAGCAAGTTCTCGGTCGCGTGATGGGGGATTATCGGGCACGTTATCTCGGCTTTATGGGATCCTATCCTGATTGATGGGTTCGCCAAATGCCAATTTTTCCCTTAACCTTTGGCTTGTGGGTGAACTGATTCAATATTTTAGCGTGCATTGGCAGATGTTCCTGGTCTTCGGGGTCCTTGTCTTTGCCATGCTGGCGTTTTTCCGCGAGTGGCTGCCACCGGACATGGTTGCCATGTTTTCCCTGGGAATCATCCTTTTACCTGGCCTTTTTGGTGATCAAGCGGCAGTCCTGGGCCGGGATGACCTGCTTGGGGCCTTCAGCAACGCGGCTCCGCTGACCATTGCCTGCATGTTTGTGCTCAGTGCGGGGCTTGAGAAGAGTGGCTGCATTCGTGCCTTGGGGAGCGGTTTCCGCAGGGTGGCCGGTGTCCGGGAGCTCAGGGTTCTTGTGATTTTAATGGTTACCGGTGCCGTCCTTTCCGCCTTTGTCAATAATACCCCCGTGGTGGTGGTTTTCCTGCCCATCGTGCTTTCGCTTGCCAGGTCCTCCGAGCTGAAGGCATCGCGCCTGCTGATCCCGCTCTCCTTTGCCTGCATTCTGGGGGGCACCTGCACGCTGACCGGCACCTCAACCAACCTGATTATTGACGGCAAGGCGCAGGAGCTTGGACTGGAGCCTTTCACAATGTTTGAGCTGACCAAGCTCGGCGTGGTCTATGCGGCTATCGGCTTTGTCTACATGCTGACTGTTGGCAGGAAGCTTCTTCCTGCGCATGATTCCCAGGCCGTTGACCTGAGTTGCCTTGAGGAGCGGGAATTCCTGACCCAGGTCATTGTCCAGGGAGGATCGCCAATGACGGGCAAGACCCTGCCGGAGACCCTGTTCCGGGAAATCAAGGAGGCACGGGTTCTTGAGGTTCGCCGTCGCGGCACACCACTGGCAACTCCTCTCAACGAGCTGGTGATTGAGGAAGGTGACCGTATCCTGATTTCAGTACATGGTGAGGAATTCCAGGAACTGAAGGATACCGAGGGGCTGCTTTTGACGGCCTACCAGAACCTGAAACTTGAGACCCTTGAAAAGCGGCCGGCGCTGTTGATGGAGGGCATTATTGGGCCGATGAGCCGAATGATCGGCAAGTCCCTCAGGGAGCTGAAATTCCGCCAGCGTTTCGGGGTGCTCATCCTCGGTATCCACCGGCAGAGCGGTGAGTTCAGGAAAAATTTCGAGGATGTCCGCATTCAGGCCGGGGACAGCCTTCTTATCGAGGGGCCCAGGCAGGCGATTGCCGCGGTCCAGGCAGAGAAGGATTTCGTGAGCCTCTCCGAGCCGCCTGAACAACCCATCCGCAAGGGCAAGGTATTGATGGCGGCCGGCATTACACTTGGATTTATCCTTGCGGCGACACTTACCGGCCAGCCGATTGTTGTCCTGGCGCTTTTGGCGGCCCTTGCAATGCTGGCAACGCGGTGCCTGGATCCTGCTGATGCCTACAATGCGGTGAGCTGGAACATTATTTTCCTGATCATCGGCATGTTGGGAGTCGGCAAGGCAATGGAGGTGACCGGGGGTGCCCAGTTGATGGCCGACGGGGTCATGGCGGTTTTCGGCGAATCATCCCCGGTGGTGGTACTGGCGGCGGTTTACCTGCTTAGTTCCATCCTGACCGAGTTGATCAGCAACAATGCTGTCGCTGTCCTTCTCACACCCATTATCATCAGCATCGCGTTGGCACTCGGCGTGGATGCACGACCCTTTATCGTGGCGATGATGTTCGGTTGCAGCGCAAGTTTTGCTACCCCGATCGGCTACCAGACCAACACCTACGTCTACGGTGCCGGCGGCTACAAGTTCTCGGATTTTCTCCGGGTCGGGGTGCCGCTCAACCTGATCCTCTGGCTGGTGGCAACCTGGCTGATCCCGAAGTTCTGGCCTTTCTAGTTTTCTTTGCCTGCCTTGAGCATGCCTCCGCGGATGCTTCCGGCCTCAACAGCGCCGTAATTGTCCATGAACAGCGGGTCAAGGGGGCGGTTGTTTGGCGGGGAAATCCACACACGAAGGATGTGTCGCTTGCGTTCCGCTTCCGGATAATCCTCGAATTCGGACCTGCGGTGAAGAGTTACCCAGTTGTTCATGAAGAGCATGTCCCCTGGTTGCTGGCGGATGTTCGCATGCATTCCCGGCCGGCTGGCGATATTCTCAACGGTATCGAGTGCCTCCTGCTGGAGCTTGGTCATGTCCGGCAATTCCGGCATGGCATAGGCGCGGTCAATGAGTACGCGCAGCAGGTTACAGGCAAACTTTTCCCGGGTCACGGAGAAGACCGGTTGGCGGCAGTAGGGCAATGAGTTGCCCGTATCCACATTATGGCGCTTGTAATAGAAGGGGCGGTAAAGCTCCTCAAGAAGCTCCGGGTGATCCCGTAGCAGGAGGTTGTGGATTGCCGCGGAACTGACGATGTCATTCTCTCCCCCTGATCTGGCTTGCTTGAGGCAGAAAAAGCCGATGATGTCGCACCGGTCGGAATGGAATGTCAGCTTCTTGCTGGTGTTCGGGCCACGGGCACGGGGATCGTCCTCTCTGTAGCCGGCATCCTTGACACTGAAAACCAGTTGCCCATCGGCACTTTGCGATACTGGGGCTCCTATTTTTGATGCCAGCTTGAGAAAGAGTTGTTTTGCACAGGCTGTATCCATTCCTTCCACTGGCAGGCCGCGAACCAGTGTGGCTCCTGAGTGATCCTCAAGTGAGTTGCGGATGCCTGAGAATAAGCGGTCGAGCCCGGGGGTCGGTTTTTCATTCCCGTCCAGCAGGTATTCTATTTCCCTGGCATGTTCTGCATTGATCTCATGCAGCCAGTCTTTGCGGTTGAACAGCTCTTCGCCGTGCCAGACACATGGGGATTTAATGGCCTCGTGCATTTTCCACCTTTTTGCGGGGGGCAGGGAGGTTTGTCAACCGTGATAGGATTGAGGATTGATTTTTCCGGTGCCGGCGATGAATATGTTTCTCATCATGGATGGCATGAAAGGAAAACTTCTGATACTCAATATTGCCTGGGCAGTTGCTGTGGTGGTGGCATTTGTGCTTGGCGGATGGGGCAGTGATCCGCGGGATGGTGCATCCACTGGAAAGGAATTTCAGGACGCAGCCAACCAGGTTGACCGGAGAGTTTCTGCCCTCGGTCCCCGGGCAAGCAATGGGCAGGGAACAACGGCGGGCAGGCAGAATGCTCCCGGTCAGGGATCGCGGAACGGAACCGTTGGTCGGCGGATGACATCGGCACTTGCTGAGCTCAATCCCCTGCAGCGCAATGCACGGGTTGCCGATATTTTGATTAACCTGAATGCCGCCAATGTCGGCGAGGTCCTGGCTGCATTTGAGAATGCCCCCAGAAGTGAGGAAGCAAACAGGTATTTTCGCGACTTCATGTATGCATGGGGCAGGCTGGCCGGGGAGGAGGCCATTGCCTATGCGTTTGACTCCGAGTCCCCCCGCCGCGATTCACGGGCCGGTACATCGGCAATTTCCGGCTGGGCCAACCTGGACCCGGAGGGGGCTAAGGAATATGTGGCCGGGGTCAAGGATGAGCGGTCCCGGGAGTGGATGCATTATTCCGTGATGCGCGAGATGCTGCAAAGTGACCTTGATGGGGCGATTGCCTACTCAGAGCAGAACAAAAAGGGGCGTGCGCGTGGTGTGCAGATTGACCAACTGGCCTCGGTTATTTTTGAGGAGCGCGGCCTGAGCGGGATGACCGAATGGATTAACAGTATTGACCACACCAGTGAACAAAATGACATGCTCTCCTACAAGAGTTATGCGGCAGGAGTTGCCCTTGATCGCATCGCGGGTACTGATCCCGATGCGGCACTCAAGTTCATTGCTGAGAATGCCTCCCAGCCCTTCATTACCGCGGATGGGCTTGAGCGCGCGGCGCGCAGGGCGGCTGGTCCCATCAATGAGGAACTCGACTGGTTGACGCAATTGCCGGAGGGTTTATCCGGCCAGAGGCACGCGATCGGTGAGCGCTTTGAGGACTATATCCGCGAGGACTTTGCCGCTGCCGGCCAGTGGCTTGCATCCAGGCCGCTTGGACCGACCTATGATGAAGCAATCCAGGATTATGCAGTATCCGCAGCACGTGATGACCGTGAAGCGGCCCTTGCCTGGGCGGAGAGGATCACGGATGAAAAGATCAAGGCCGACACCCTGCGCCGACTTGCCCCGCGTGACCCGGAGAAGAGAGGATAAAAAGCATCTAAGAATGCCGGACCGGGGCAGCGAGGCAGGGTGCGAATTGAGCGCATGGATTTTTCGCCTTGCTCAATGGCGCTTTGTGCACACGGTTGCTTGATGAAAACTGATGACCCCATTGCCGGAAGAATTGCCGCTTCCGGTGTCCTGGCTGTCCTGGTCATTGACCGGGTCGAGGATGCCGTTGCGGTGGCAGAGGCTCTTCTTGCCGGCGGGGTTGATGCCATGGAACTGACCCTGCGCACGGAAGCGGCACTGCCTTCCCTTGCGGTCATCTCGGAGCAGGTCCCTGAAATGTTGGTTGGTATCGGCACGATTATTGATCCTTCCCAGGTAATGCAGGTTGTTGATGCCGGTGGCGCCTTTGGGGTGGCGCCCGGAACCAATCCCGGGGTAATCCGGGCGGCAGCTGATGCAGGGCTGCCCTTTGCCCCCGGGATCATGACGCCCTCGGATATTGAGCGCGCTCTCCCGTTCGGGTGTGAGATACTGAAGTTTTTTCCGGCCGGCAGCAGTGGCGGGCTCAATCACCTCAGGAACATTGCCGCCCCGTATGCGCACCTGGGACTGAAGTATATTCCCCTCGGCGGTGTTACCGTGGACAACATGGCGGATTACCTGGCAGGGGACATAGTTGCTGCAGTCGGCGGATCCTGGCTGGCTCCCAGGGACCTGATTGCCTCCGGAAACTGGAAGGAAATTACCGCAAGGGCGAAGGCGGCACGGGCAGTGGCCGACCAATGCCGATAACTGATTTTTTTACCAATGTCATCATCCTCCATCAAGTTGCGCAGAATGCAGGACTCCGACCGCGAGGCTGTGGTGCGGCTTGTCTTTGAGTCGACCAATGCCTGGTATAAGGCCCATTTTGACAAGAATGTCTTTGGCGGGGAAGCGAGCTCATGCCGTGTTTTTCCCGAGGTCTACGAGGCGCTTGATCCCGGGTGCTGCATCATTGCAGAGGATGAGTCCAATGGCCGCCTTGCCGGTTCCTGCTTCTTTCATCCCAGGCAAACGCATTACTCACTGGGCATCATGAATGCCCACCCCGACTATTTCGGGCAGGGGGTGGCAACCAGGATACTGGATGAGATCCTGGCCATTGCCGATGCGGATGCGAAGCCGGTGCGCCTGGTTTCCAGCGCCATGAACCTGGATTCATTTTCGCTCTACACGCGCCGTGGTTTTGTTCCCTATGCCACCTTCCAGGACATGATCCTGCCCGTGCCTGATGGCGGCCTTGAGGTGGATCCACCTGAGGGACTGGCGCGGGTGCGTGATGCCGTGCCCGGCGATGCGGTGGCAATGGCTGACCTTGAGATGAAACTCAACGGCATCCGCAGGGAGAAGGATTTTGTCCACTTCATTGAGAATGCCGCCGGCATCTGGGGAGTGTCGGTCATTGAGGGAGAAGGCGGGGGCATTGACGGTTTTCTCTGCTCGGTCAGGCATGAGGGCAGCAAGATGCTCGGTCCAGGTGTCTCAGCCAGGTGGCAGGATGCCCTCGCCCTGGTCTTTGCCGAGTTGAATGCCCGGCACCGTGGAGGTGCACCGGTCTTCCTGGTGCCTGTCGACCAGGGGCAAATGGTTTCAAGATTATATGGGTGGGGAGCGCGGAACTGCGAGATGCACCTTGGCCAGGTGCGCGGCGAGTGTCCGCCGGTCAACGGTGTGCTGATGCCAACCTTCATGCCTGAAACAGGTTAACCTTGGATGCAGGATTCCCTCGATTTCTCCATTATAGAGCACGGCTCGCATGCCTATGAGCAGGCCTGTCTCTTGCGTGATGAGATGCTGCGCAAGCCGCTTGGGTTAAGCCTCTTTGATGAGGATCTTGATGCCGAGTCGGGCTTTATCCATGTGGTCGGCCTTGATGAGGCCGGGGCGGTGCAGGCCTACTTGCACTTAAAGCCAATCGACTTGGAAGTCGTCAAGATGCAGCAGGTGGTGGTTGCCCCTCACCTACAGGGGCGCGGGATCGGCCGCAAGCTGGTCAATTTTTCCGAGGAGCATGCCCGTGGTGCCGGATACCGTGAAGTGATCCTGCATTCACGTGAGGTGGTCATGGATTTCTATGCAGCCCTGGGTTACCGGAAGGAGGGGGAGGTCTTCATGGAGGTGAAGCTTCCGCATTACAGGCATCGCAAGGAGTTGTAGTGGCCTGCAGGTATTTTTCTATCATGAGATCATCTGTTTTTCTTTTGCTGTTGTTTTTACCTCAAGTTTCCTGGTCTGCCGAGCAGGCAGGTGCGCTTGATCAACTTGGCAAGTGGCTGGCCCTGGGGCGTGATCAGCGTCCGCCGCTGGCCGACCAGGCATTTGCCGATATGCCGTTATCGGCCGGGGAGGCCAAGCAGGCTGAGGTGATGCTGGTCAAGGACCATGCGGCAATGGTTCGTGCCACGCGTGCAGATGAGATGCAGAAGAAGGCGATCACCATCGGCAAGGAGACACTGCGCTTCAATTTCGTGACCTTTGGCGAGAAGCCGAAAGACGGGCGCAGCCTCTACATTTCGATGCACGGCGGGGGAGGGGCCCCGGCAAGGGTAAACGACCAGCAGTGGCGCAATCAGTTGCGCCTGTATCAGCCGGCTGAGGGAATTTACCTGGCACCACGTGCGCCAACCAACACCTGGAACCTGTGGCATCAGGGACACATTGATCCGCTTTTTGACCGGTTGATTACCAACCTGGTTGTCTTTGAGGGAGTCAATCCGGAGCGGGTTTACCTGATGGGCTACTCGGCCGGCGGTGATGGTGTTTATCAACTGGCACCTCGGATGTCGGACCGATTTGCCGCCGCGGCAATGATGGCCGGTCATCCCAATGAGACTTCCCCGGTGGGGTTGCGCAATATCCCCTTCGCCTTGCAGGTTGGCGGGCGTGACGGGGCCTATAAGCGCAATGCGGTTGCAGCCAACTGGCAGAAGAAACTGGCTGAACTGCGCAAGGGGGACCCGGGTGGCTACGAGCATTTCGTGAAAATTTACGAGGGCAAGGGTCACTGGATGGACCTCGAGGACAAGGTGGCAGTCCCATGGATGGCAAAATACGAGCGGCGCCGGTTCCCGGAAAAAATCGTCTGGAAGCAGGACAATGTCACCCATGATCGCAGCTACTGGCTGGCCCTGCTTGATGGCCATGGAAGGGGGGGGCAGATGATTGTCGCTTCCCGGAAGGGACAGAAATTCACCGTGGAGGATGCCGGAGAGCTCATGTGCCTTACAATCCTGCTCAATGATTCCATGGCCGACCTTGATCTGCCGATCGAGGTGATTTCCGGTGGCAAGACCGTGTTCAAGGGCAAGGTCGAAAGGAGCATCGGGGTCATTTCCCGGACCCTTGCCCGGCGTGGTGACCCGGGACTGGTATTCAGTGCGGCGATCACCGTGGATTGCGGCGAGTAAATCCTCGCTCTGGAAATAGAGCAGGAGCGCATTTTTTATGATTTCTTTCCGGGAAGGATTCCGGATAAGATCCATATCAGGACATGATTGTTTCTTGCCATCGCCTTGTGCTTGCCCTTGTTGCTGTCCTTATCACGGGCAGCACACTGGCGGCACGGCCCCTGCCGGTTCATAAGGGGGAGAGTATCGTCATTCTTGGCAATACCTTTGCCGAGCGCATGCAGCTCTTCGGGTATTTTGAGACCTTTCTGCACTGCCGTTTTCCCGACCACCGGCTGCGGGTGCGCCACATGGGCTGGTCGGCGGATGAGGTGGACTCGAGGATTCGGCCCAAGGGATTTCCCGGTCTCTTTGAGGAGCTTGAAGGACACAAGGCAGATCTTCTTTTCCTTTGTTTTGGGTTCAATGAGTCCTTTGCCGGTGCTGCCGGCGTGGAGGGCTACCAGGCGGGATTGACCCGTTTCCTGGATGAGCTAAAGGGAGAGCAGTTCAACGGAACGTCTTCCCCGCGCATTGTCCTTGTCTCACCCATGGCCTTTGAACCTGCCGGGGGGGTGGCCGTTGATGCATGGCGCCGAAATGAAAACCTCAGGCGATACACGGCAGCCTCTGCCGAGGTGGCGACCCGGGAAGGGGTGCGCTTTCTCGACCTCATGGAGCCCACGGGTCGTTGGATGGATAGGCACCCGGATCGCAGGCTTACCTTCAACGGCATCCACCTCACGGAATACGGTGACTGGGCGGTGAGCCGGATGATGGCATCGGGCCTCGGGCTGATCGATTCCGTTGACCTGCCCAACCTGGTTGACCCGGAAGGATCGGCTGAGAAATTGCGCCGGTTGGTTTACGAGAAGAACCACCACTTCTTCACCTGGTGGCATCCACCCAATGCCTCCTACATCCACGGTCGGCGCAACAAGACCCGCGGTGCCATGCACCTGCAGGAGGAACGCAGGCAGCGCCTGTTGCTGGTCAAGGCTTCTGAAGAGGATCTCTGGGCGATCAGCAAGCCTGATCCCTCAAGTGTTTGGGCAGTGGAACCGAAACCCGGCCGCCCGGTCTGGTTTCCGACACCCAAGAGCCGTGCCATCCCGGGTGTGGAAAAGGAAGCGCAGTGGGAGGTGGCCGGCGACGGCCCGGCGGACAAGCACTTGAGCTCGCCCGAAGAGCAGCTTTCCCGTTTCAAGGTGGCCGAGGGTTACCAGGCCAACCTGTTTGCCTCTGAGGTGGATTTCCCGATCGCCAACCCCTTTGCCATTCACTTTGATGCGCAGGGGCGTCTCTGGGTGGCCAATACACCGACCTGGCCGCATTCCCTGCCGGGCCAACAACCACGCGACTCGGTCATTATCCTCAAGGATGCCGATGCAGACGGGGTGGCGGATACGCATTCGGTGTTCCTTGAGAACATGAAGCTCATCCACGGCTTTATTCCCACCGGGGATGGCGGTGCCTACGTGGCCCAGGCTCCCAACCTCCTGCTTGCCAGGGATACCGACAGTGATGGCAGGGCGGACTGGGTGCGCACGGTCCTGCACGGGTTCGGTGCGGAGGATGCGGAGCATGCGATGAACAATTTCCGCTGGAGCCCGGGCGGGAGCCTGTATTTTTCGCAAGGCATCTTCTACAACACGCAGGTCGAGACACCGGGAGGTCCGCGTCGGGTGCGTGATGCGGCCGTCTTTGCCTACACGCCGCGTGAGGAGCAGATGGAGGTTGCCCTTTCCCATGCCTTCTGGAATCCCTACGGCAAGGTGTTCGACCGGTGGGGGCGCGGGATCCTGCTGGATGCCTCTGCCGGCCAGTATTACCCGATGGATGTCATTTCAACGCCGTTTGTCTTTCCCAGGTCCAAGCAGCGCACCAATCACCTCTCCTTTGCGCCCGGTGGGGGGATTGCCGCCGGCTGTGAGTTTGTCTTCAGCAGTCATTTCCCTGCGGGGGTGCAGGGCCGTTTCCTGGTCAATCACTGCGAGGGGGATGTCGGGGTGCACTGGTATGACCTTGAGCAGGATGGCTCACTTTACCGGGCGAAGCGGCATGGGGCGCTGGCCACCTGCTCGGACAGGACCTTTCGCCCGGTGGCCATGGCCTGGGGGCCGGACGGGGCACTCTACATTGCGGATTTCTATACCCATATCTTTGAGAACGTGAATTTTTCCAAGCGGCATCCCGGCCGCGACCATGCCCACGGCAGGATCTGGCGCATTTCCCACAAGGAGCGTCCGCTCCTGAAGGCCCCGGTGATCCGGGACCGGCCATTAGCGCAACTGCTTGAGCTCTTGAAGTCCCCTGAGGGGCACACGCGTGAGTTGGTGCGTGGCGAGTTGCGTACCCGCCCGGCAGAGGAAGTGATAGCTGCCCTTGATGGGTGGGTCGAAGCGCTTGATGCCAGCGACCCGGAAGTTGAGCATCACCTGGTTGAGGCCTTATGGGTTTACCAGGGAGTGGGGGAGGTGAAGAGTGACCTCTTGAGTCGATTGCTTGAGGCGAAGGCACCCGGTGCCAGGCTTGCCGCCACCCGGGTGTTGCGTGATTGGCAGGGGAGGATCGCCGACCCGGTGGCTCTGATCCAGAAGCGTGCCAATGACCGTGATGCGGCGGTGCGCCTGCATGCAGTTTTAGCGGCTGCTTTCAGTCAATCTCCCGGGGCACTCAAGGCCGCCCGGGAAGTTACCAGTCACCCAATGGACAAAGGTCTGGAATACGCGCTGGAAGAGAGTGTGAAATATTTAACCAAGCAGCAGGAGGACCGCTCGGAGAAGGTGGCGGCACTGCTTGAACAGGTAGGGAAGGGGGAAAACCGTGGAGTTGCCACAGCACGGTTGCGCGGCACCAACCGTGACGAGTGGCCGGCTGGTCGCCTGGATTCCCTTGCCCGCAGTGTCCTTGCCTATCTTGAGTCGGTGCCCGAAGAGGAGCGGGATTCCGAGGCCTTCCTCGAGAGCTACGCCCTTGCGCGCGAGCTTGAGTTGATGCCCGCACTTTCCGGCAGGGGGGCACTGGGCAAGGCACTTGATGCCCTTGGGGTGTCCTCTTTTCTGGTGAAGACCATCCCCGGGCGCATGCTTTTTGACCGGGCCCGGCTAAGGGTGCGTTGTGGGCAGAAGCTCACGATTGTTTTCCGGAACAATGACCTGATGCCGCACAACCTGCTCATCGTTGAGCCGGGTGCCATCCAGGAGGTGGGTAATACAGCTGACCGCATGGCTGCCAGCCCCGATGGCATGGCCAGGGGCTACATCCCCGACTCATCAAAGGTTCTCAAGGCAATCAGGCTTCTGCAGTCAGGAGAAGAGGGCAGGCTGGAGTTGACGATCCCTGCCGGTTTCACCGGATCCTATCCCTTCATCTGCACCTTTCCCGGTCACTGGCGCAGCATGCGCGGGGTGATCGAGGTGGTTAGCGGGGAGTAAAGCAAGGGCGGTGCGTCTTGAGCTCACTTCAGGGGAAACACGAATTCCATGCGGCGCTTGCCGCGGAGGACCTTTACCCTGACACGATCCCCGCTCTTCTTTTTCTGCAGGCCGTGGGCAAGCAGGGAACTCTCGGTGAGCAGGTCATCACGGCCATCGAAGCTGAGGAGAATATCCCCCTTGCGCAGCCCTGCGCGGTAGGCGACACCATGTTCACCGTGTTGGCCAAGGTGGGCGACATGAAGAGCCATTCCTGTGAGTCCTTTCTGCTGCCCTTCGGGAAGAGGCTTGAGGCGCATGCCACCCAATACCACCCGGCGCAGGTCCCATGAACTGCCACGCCAGGAGATGTCCTCCTTGTGGCGCCAGCCATTAGCCAGCAACAGCTCAAGGCTGATTTTTCTGTCACTGCGCCTGACCAGGGCCTTGATACGGGGCGCTTCCTCCGCATTGTGCAATACCCACTGGACATCAGCGGTTGAGAGCATGGGTTGCCCGGCCAGGGTGATGATTTCATCCCCGGCCTTGAACCCTGCCCGATGCGCGGGGCTGGCCGGTTCCACCTTTTTGATCGTGGCACAATGGTCGGGGTGCAGTTCCATCCCGGTGGTCTCCGGCATTGGCCAGGCAAAGAGCGCCTTGTCAGGGAAGGGCTTTCCGCTCAAGCGATGGATCAGGTGCTCAGCGGTGGAAATCTGGTGGCAGTGGATGCAACTGCGGGCAACCTGGCCTGCATAGTCAATGCCGGGGGAAAATTTCCGCAGTGAGGGATAGCGCTCAGGTGTTGGGAAGAGGCTTTTTCTGCCGCTTTTCGGCAGCAGGGCCTGCTTTCCTTCCGGGTAGTTGCCGTGAATTTTCAGGGCAGCTTCCAGGCAGGAAATGAATCCCTGCAGTGAAATGTTCTTTTCCGGGTCATCGTGGCCGGGCCTTGTCCCGTAGCGCCCATAGATGGTGCGGTCCGCGTTCATGAGGAAGGCGGCAAATGTCAGGTCATAATCGAACTGGAAAAGGGAAAGGTCGATGCCGTTGCCCTGTATTACGCGCACGCACACGAATTGCTTCAGCAGAGCCTTCAGTTTTTCATCTGTGGGACGCGCAACCTGCGCGTCAAGCTCCTCGCAGGCGTGTCAGGGTATTCAGCGGAAGACAATCAGCAGCGGTTTCCCGTTTTTCTGCGAGATCCGGAAGCCCTTTTCCACGTCGTTGTAGATCCACATCGCGGAATCCTCCATCACACTGCGGTCCTTCCGGACCAGGGCATCTCGGTCCTTCTGCTGGGCTTGGGCGCCGGTCATGAAGCCGAAACCGGCAAGCAGCCCCACGGCGGCAAGCGCTACAAATCCTCCCGGGTGATGTCCTCTCATCAACTTGACCAGCTTACCCCGTATTTGTGATTCAGGCGAGACTTGAATGTGATTACGAAAAAAAGGCAGAGCAAAAAGACAGCCCAAGCATGAGGTTATGGAAAAGAGCACCTACTCCTCACTGGCGCGCAGGAGCATCTTGCGGCCGGCAGCGGGTAAACTGCGCTGAATGGTTTCACCATTGCCATTGATGCCTGATTCACGGGTGCGCCATGTCCTGAAATCGTTTGATTCCTCGATCCGGTAGCTTCTTCCATTTCTTGTGGGGAAGCTGATGATCAGCTGGTCAATGGCGCCGGAGGGCAGGCGGGTGGGAGTGATACTGAGGTTAAACGGTGCGGAGGTATTTCCCTCCGGGGTGCTGTCGGCGTCATGGGGATTGGATCCTGCCGCGACTTCAACACCATCATTGAAGCCATCGCCATCACTGTCGGGGTTCTTGGGATCGGTGCCGGTATCATTTTCCGAGGCAAAGGTGCCGGTGTTCGTCTCGACGGCATCCGGCAGGCCATCACCATCTGTATCGGGGCCGATGTTGATGGTGTAGGTGGCGGTGGTGGAAGCCTGGCCGTCATTTGCCGCGATCCTGATGACCAGGCTGTCCCTCTGCGGTTGGGCGATGCGTTGATCGGAAGGAATGCCAAAGAGCCCCCACTCGATAAGTGAGTCATCCTCGCGCAGCACCACGTTGTGGTAACCGCCGGCGGAAATTCCGGTGATCGGCACAAACTCCGGATGGTCGGCTGAAGCCAGGGCGGGTGGCACAATATTTTGGTCGTGGTTATTACGTCCCCAGGTGACGACAGTGCCATCCTTACGCAGGGCAAGGTTGTGGTAACCAACGGAGGAAATCTCGGTGATCCTGATGAAGTCCGGGTGGTCGACCGACCTCAGGGCCGCCGGCACGATCCTTTGCCCATAGGTATTATCTCCCCAAGCGATGACCGTGCCGTTCTCACGCAGGGCCAGGCTGTGCAGTGCTCCGCCCTCAATGGCAATGACTCGCACAAAATCCGGGTGGTTGGTTGAAGCCAGGGCGGCGGGGACATCCGTCTGCCTGTTTCCGTTGTATCCCCATGCGTAAACGGTGCCGTCCGTGCGCAGCACCATGTTGTGGTGGGCGCCGGTGGCGATCGCCTGGATTTCTCCAAGTCTCTCCCTTGGGGGAAGGGTGCGTTGTCCCAGGTGATTGCGTCCCCAGACCACGAGGCTGCCATCAGTACGCATTGCCAGGCTGTGGTAGCCGCCTCCGGCAATGGCCACCACTCCTGTTAACGCTTCGGGTGGCACATTGATCTGCCTGTATCGGTTGTCTCCCCATGCGACGACCGTGCCGTCCTCCTGCAGGGCAATGCTGTGGTAGAAACCGGCGGAAATGGCGCGTACGACTCCAAGTTCCCTGGGCACGTTCACCTGTCCCTGGTCATTGCGTCCCCAGGCGATGGCCTTGCCCTCGGCAGTAATGGCCTGGTCATGATACCAGCCGGAGGAAATGGTCACGTCACGGAACTGGTATTTCAGGTCACCGGCATCATTGAGGATGAGCGTATCGCCCTCAATGCGGAAGGCTGGCTCACCATCGAGGTCGGTATCGACATTGTTGGTGATCTTAAACTCCAGGGCATCATTGTTTGGATCTGAGGCCACGATGGTCCCGACAAGGGCACCCTCCTGCGCGGCATTGGAAAGGAACAGGGAGCGATCGGCAAGGACCGGGGGCTTGTTCGGCGAGCTGTTGGGATCAGTGGGATCACTTCCGGCATCGACTTCCTCCTTGTCGCCGAAGCCGTCACCATCGCTGTCCGGGTTGCAGTCATCGGTGCCGTGGATATCCTCCTCCTCGGCCTCGGTCAGCCCGTCGCCATCACAGTCCTCGGTGCGCACATCGACCAGGCTGACAGTGATGGTCGCATCAGCAAAGAGTTCCCCGTCACTGGCTCGCGCCCTCAACGTGAGGGTGGGGTTGGTTTCGTAGTCGAGGGTGGTGGAATTGCGCACCAGGAGACGATCACCTGCAATGCGGAAGACCTGGCTATCAGGTGGCAGGATGGTGAAGTTGAGCGCGTCACCCTCGGCGTCGTCGGCAATGAGACGGCCTGCCACGGTGTTTGCCGGGCTGTTCTCGGCAATCGTGAAGCGCTGGTTGGCAAAGACCGGCGCGCTGTTGAGTATCGGGAAGCTTTGCGCGTCATTGGGATCGGCTTCCGCCAGCTTTTCCTCACCATCATTGAATCCATCGCCGTCGGTATCAGCGTTATCCGGGTTGGTCTTGCAGTTGACCAGCTCCTCAAAGTTGCTCAGGCCATCACCATCGGAATCCCTGGTGTCCTTTTCAAAGTTGGCACCAATCGCCTTGTCAGCGTTCATGATTACCTCAAGCGGGTTGCTGGATCCTTGAGCATTACCAGTCCATTCAGTGAACAGGTAGCCGAGGTCAGGTGAGGCCGTCAGGATGGCCGTGCTGCCCAGTTGATAGGTGCCGGCGCCGCTGACCGACCCGTTGGTGGGCTCGGGAACACTCAGAGTAAAGTTTGGTGGTGCTTCCGAAGTGTAAAGTTGGGTGACTTCATTGCCGGAAAGGGCGCGGTTGTAGATGCGGATGTCGTCGATTTGGCCATCGAATGCCCGAGTGCCTTCATTATCTGGAGGATTTTGAAAACCTCTTCCGATCCAGATGTCTTCAGCACTGAAGGATTCTCCTGGGCTGATTGCCTTGGAGTCTATTAGTGTACCATCGACAAATAGCTCCATTGTTGTTTCCCCAACAGCTAGGACTGCGTGATGCCAAATTCCGTTGCTTGTCATTTCTGTGGCATCAATGCCACCAAGACCGAATCCTCCCCCGGTGATCCGACCCTCAGGGTTTGTACCTACATCAGCTCCACCGCCATTTGGACTTCTTCTTTTTGTAATTAGATAACCATATTTATTATTTGGAGATTCCTGACGGAACCACGCGGAAAAGGTTAATAGGTTGAAACGATTAATCGAGTTTCCAGCGTTAATGTAATCATCTTCCCCATCAAAATGGTAAGCACTGCCGGCTTCTCCATTACGATCGGTGGTCAGCGTGGCGCCATTGACCGTGCCATCATTTCCATTGCCACTTTCATCATCGGCATTGCCATTGAAGGGGTAGTAGGCAACGAGGCCACGGCTTAAGGGCTTGAAGTCATTGGGGTCATTCGGATCGGTCCGGTCGGCGAGCTCGACATTGTCATCAACGCCATCGCCATCGCTGTCGGCTACACGCGGGTTGCTGCCGGTGTCGGTGGCACTGACAAAGATGCCCGTGCCTGTCTCATGGATATCAAGGATACCATCGCCGTCAGTATCCGCCTCGGGATCGATAGCGGCTTGCGTGGCGGTGTGTTGAAAGGTCTGCGTTAATTGTGGTGCTGGTCTTTCGATTAAATACGCGTGCCGATTAGAGGAAGCATAGTCATTCCAAACCGGATTGATCCCAGAACGATCTGAACGTATGATCGCATGGTCTTCATTTCCTAAGTGCCCGTTGTTATTCGGTTCACCTTGATCCCAAATCGAGGAAGTAAGTAATTCTCCTGTAATCCATCTCCATTCTCCCTCGGATACTTCATCAGTCAGGCCAATCCACAACTTTGGCCATGTTCCAAAAGATTTCAGATAGGCGTTCGCTGCATCGATTTTCGCCTGAGTATTGAGAACAGCCAGCCTTCCGCCACGGGACTCGGCATCAGCTTTGGCTTCCTGCCAGCTGAAATCATTTTCCTGGATGTTTCTTACGATTCCAAAGGTGCTCCTGCCCTGTATTGGTCCATTGCCAGGGAATTCCATAAGGTAGGCAAAGCGTTCATTTTTGGCTCCGGAATCTCCCCATAGCCCCGCAACTTGGGTGCTCGATGGCCACATGACAAGAAAGTCCTCGGCTTCGGGGTTGTCTCCCCGGTTAGTTGGTCCTTCGTCATGTTTCCATTTTGGATTGGAGGCCTCAAGGGTTGAACTATTGAGCCAGACCCAGATGTCCTCAGTTGCAGTGTCTGTGGCTCCGAGCCAAAGGAAGGGCCAACTACCTGCCTCGTTCAGATAGGAGTAGGCGGCATCAAGCCGTGCCTGAGTATCAAGAACAGCCAGCCTTCCGCCACGGGACTCGGCATCAGCCTTGGCCTCCTGCCAGGTGAAATTTCCTTCTATAATTTCAAAGGTGCTTCCTCTCCAGTCAATCCCATCCGGTGTTTCCTCGCCAGCGGTGGTGACCTGAATCTGTCCCTCGCGCTCAATCGATGAAGTGTTGCGTTCAACTGTATAAGTGACCGTTCCGGCCCCGGTGCGGGTTGCACCACCTGTGATGGTAAGCCAGTCGGCGAGACTTTCCGCAGTCCACTTCACATCGTTTGCCACATCAACATCGAAAGTGAGTTCCTCACCCAGTGGATCAGCAGTAGCCTGCGCCGGATCAATTGTATCATTATCATTTCCGTTATTCGATGTTGATGTTAGAGAGTTGCCCTGCCCACTATTATAAATGTAGGTAATTTCGCTTGGCGTAAGAGGACGGTTCCAGATACCCAAATCGTCGATGAGACCATTCCATGTGCGCCCCATGGCATCTGGATTTTCGCCGATCAACATGGGTTGATCGTTGTTTTCAAGATTTGCAACTCCTGAGGTTCCCTCAACCTGACCATCAATATATAGGACAACCGAGCCGTTTTCCGGATCCGGATCACTGACGAGTGCGATGTGGTGTAATTTACCGTCATTGACGTTGGTGCTACCCTCGGAAACATCGCCACTGCCGCCGTTGGCTGTGATTACCTGTTGCTCAGAGCGGCGGTGGATGCGCCACCTGTTACCTTCGCCCTTGGCGATTAGGCACTGCCAGGGGCCGTCGAAGTTATCAACTCTGAACCATGCTGACACCGAGAAGCCGTTTCCATCCGGGAAATCAAATGTGTTTTCGTTGGCAATCGGTGTCAGGATGTATTGCCCCTCGCCGTCGAGCACAATACCGCTTCCAAATTGTCCGGTTTCGTAATTTTGATTTCCACCCCCAAGGAGTGTTCCGTGGTTGTCACCAATAACATCGGTAAGCTGTTCATTGAATGGCCAATAGGCAATTAGACCCTCCTGAAGTGAATTATCTTCTTCTGCCTTGGACGAGATGACCATCAGGAATGTGGTGGCCAGTAATAATGAAGTTTTTGTGATACAATTTTTCATTTTGATAACAGCTTCGTGTTTATTCTATCGAGTACCTTAAAAACATCAAGCCCCCTGTTGGTTAAGGGTTTACGGAAATATGGGCGGTTTTTCTTTGTGGCTTGGAAGGAAGAGGCAATCTGGATTAGGATCTTTGCACGATATGCGATTTCAGATGAAAGGATTCATGGTTTTCGGGATGCCCTTGCTCGCAGTTTTCAGCCTGCTGATTCCGGTAGTTGAGGCAGGGGAGTCACCGGGAAATTCCTCGGCGGGGAATGTCTCGGTCAAACCGGGAAGGTTTTCGGTTCAACCGATTGCCGATGCGTGGGCGAAGCAATACAAGCTGCCGTCCTCCTTCTTTGAGAAGGGGTTGATGGTTGAGGACATCCTCATTGCCACTTCCGGGCGCATCTCCGATCACGCGATCCTGGAATCTGCCTACCTGTTTGAGAAGATGATGAAGAGCATCGCGCCGGAGGTGGCGGAGCGCATCCGCAAGCGCAAGGTGCTCTGCATCCTGGTCGGGCACAATGAGCTCACCTCCAATATTCCGCAGTTCAAGACGCCCAAGACAGGCAAGGAACTCGACTTCTACAACTGGCGGCAGCGGGGATTCTTGCGCTACATCGACAGGCGGCCGGTGGTGCTCTTTGCCGAGGAGGATGTCCTCGAGTATCCGGGCGGGATGCAGATTGAGAGTATCTTAATTCACGAGTTCGGGCACGTGATCCATGGCGCGGGATTTGATGAGCGACAGCAGAAGCTCTTAACCGAGGCCTTCGGCAAGGCCAAGGCGCGCAGTGTGTGGAATGACGGGCGCGCCGCGCAGCGCTTCCGCCGGGTGGAAAGCAAGTCTCCGGTCAGCCTGCTGGAGGCACTGGAAAAATCCTTCCCGGACCAGCCGCGGGATTTTCTGGCCAAGTGCCTGGATGCCGGGGACATCACGGTCAACGGGGCGAAGGCGAGCGCGGCCGTCAAGGTCACCAAGGAGGACAAGGTGCTGATCGTCTTCGGCGGCAAGAAGGAATGCTATGCCGGGAAGAACCGCCACGAATACTGGGCGGAGGGCGTGCAGTGCTGGTATGACACCAACCGCACCATGGACCATGACCATAACCACATCCACACCCGTGAGGGCCTCCAGAAATACGATCCCGGTCTTGCCGCATTGTGCCGGGAGGTGCTCGGTGAGGACCCGTGGCGGTTTGTTTCCCCGCGCAAGCGGGCAGGCAGGGATCACCTGCAGGGATTTGATCCCGGAAAATCCCCCAAGGTGGAGCAGCTGCCGCACATCTGGCAGGCAGCCCTCGACTATTATGATGAATACTGGTCGGGTTACTGGGAGCGCTTGCACAGCAAGCATGCTAGGCCTTGATCAAGGTGGGGCTGCTGCTTTGAAGGGAGCCAGGCGCGCTGGATTTTTCGGAAAGCTCATTCATTGATTCAATAAATGATTGACCCAAAATTTCTGATTTAGTGGATGGACGATTCCTCGGCGAATGTGAGGCCGGGTCGAGAGATCCTGCCGTCCCCGCTTCTTTTATCGTGGGGTTTAAGGGAAGTTTGGGGGCGGCGAATTTTCCTTCAGTGGGCTTGCATCGGCTTTGAGGGCTTGCCGAGAGATCGCCCCCCGGGTTAAGCTCATGCTGACGGGAGCAATGACTGCCGTGATTCGTAACGTTTTTTTCCGTTTTTCCCATGAAGCTATCCCTTGCCATTACCTTTTGCCTTTTTGCATTTGTTTTTCCGGGAGCATCCGCCCTCAGTGCTGCACCGTTAACCGTTGGTGCGGCGAAGGTCGACGTCACTCCCACCCATCCGGTGATCCTCGCGGGTTATGGTGGCAGGACCAAGGAGCATGAGGGAGTAGACACGAAAATCTGGGCACGGGCACTGGCAATCGGGGAGAAGGACCCTGCAGTCATCGTCGCCGTTGATAACTGCGGCATCCCGGCAGGCGTGACGCGCGTGGTGGCCGAAAAACTTGAGAAGAGCCATGGTATCAAGCCGGCCAACCTGGTGCTGGCCGTCACCCATACCCACAACGCGCCCAGTCTGCGCGGCTACGCGGTCGTTGTCTGGGGAGGACGGGCGACGGATGCCCAGAAGGCCAACATGAACAGGTATACTGACTGGCTGATCGAGAGGATTGTCGAGGCGGCCGCCGCCGCCCTCAAGGCCCGCCGGCCGGCCAGCCTGTCCTGGGGGATGGGTCGCGCAGGTTTCGGCGGCAATCGCAGGGTGCTCAACCAGGGCCGCTGGGCGGGCTTTGGTTTCCAGAAGGACGGCCCGGTCGACCACAGCCTGCCCTTCATGGTGGCGAAGGATCCTGACGGGAAGGTCATCGCGGTCTGGGCCAACTACGCCTGCCACTGCACGACACTTGGCGGGCGCAACCGCATCTGCGGTGACTGGGCCGGGTTTGCCGGGGAGGGCCTTGAGAAGGATCACCCCGGCAGCATCTCGGTGGTCACCATCGGCTGCGGGGCGGACGTCGGTCCCCAGCCTTCCCGCGGTATTGAAGACGCGAAAAGCCACGGTGAGGCCATCGCCGCCGGGGTGGCCGAGCAGATGGAAAAGGGCCTGAAGAAACTGGCCGCCATTCCCAGCATTGGCCAGCGCACGATCAATCTTCCACTGGAGAAGCCGGCCGGGCGCGCCCAGTGGGAAGAGACCGCCAAGCGCAGCGACTTTCACGGCTACCAGGCCAAGCTCATGCTGGAGCAGCTCAAGGCGAAAGGAAAGATTCAGGAGGTTGTTCCCTACACCATCTCCACCTGGAGATTTAACAGGGACTTGGCGCTGGTCTTCCTCCCCGGCGAGGTTGTCGTCGACTACGCCGTGCGCCTCAAGACCGAGCTCGATTATTCCCGGCTCTGGCTCAACGCCTGGTGCAATGACATGCCCGGCTACATCCCCTCACGGCGCGTCCTGAAGGAGGGCGGTTACGAGGCTGACTTTTCCCAGGTGTATTATGCGCTGCCCGGCCGCTACAAGCCCGATGTCGAGGACCTTGTAATCGACACTGTCCGGGATCTTCTCGGGCCCGATTACCTTGCCCCGGAAGGACAGGCACCCGCTGATTTTTTGCGCATCAAGGCCCGGTGACGGGAAAGGGGAGTGCGCGATTTAAGCGGTTAATGGATGAGGGATACAGTGGGCACATTCGCAGGAAAAAAGAACCAGGGTGCACCGTGCGTCTCTCCCCGTCAATTCCGCTCCTCTGCCCTTTTTCGTGCTTTCCAGGCGTTGCATTTCTCAAGGTAGGCTTCTCCCTCACCCTTCCGGATGATTAGCGTTTCAATGAACTTCTGCTTTGATTCTGAAACGCCAAGATCCTGCGCTGATTGTTTCTCCACAATAAGTGCGCGAAGAGCCTTCACGGACTGGTAACCAAACTCATAGGGTTGCTGGACAACGGTTCCGTAAATCTCGCCCTTATCAATTGCTTGAAGAGTTCGCGGGTCTTCGTCAAAAGCGATGATTTTAACTTTGTTTACAACCCCCTTATCCTTCACTGCCTCCAAGATGAGTGGCCCGTTGTAGGACCAAAGGCCTACCATGCCGGCGATGTCCGGGTATTGGGTCAGTGTGTTCTCGGCGTTGCGTCGTGCCTTACCGAAGTCTACCTCATCGGTTCGCAGGTCCAGAATCTCGATCTTTGTCCCGGCGACGGCCTCTTTAAGACCCTGATAGCGCTCGACGGCATTCACTTGATTGTCGAACCCGACGAAAGCCATTACTTTGCCGCCATCAGGGAGGGCTTCTTTGAGCAATTCACCTGCTTGTCGTCCGGCGGCGACGTTATCCGTACCAAGGTAGAACTTCCGATCCGTGTCGGCGGCATCACTGTCAACGGTTATTAACACTGCCTTTTTAGCCCATTCATTGAGCATATCCTTCTGGGCTTTCGGATTGCATGGACTGATGGCAATCCCTTTGACTCCCATTACCAGTAGTGCCTCTACCAGTTCGCGTTGTTTGGCAGCAGTGCCGTCACCCACCTTGAATTCCACTTCGATATCACCAAATTCAGCTTCCGCCTTGGCCACCCCCGCTTCTGCGTAGGCCCAGAAATCAGCGGATGC
>CACIUL010000022.1 GCA_902589825.1 uncultured Verrucomicrobiota bacterium | reverse complement strand
CGATGCTGTTCTCAAACGTGCCGTTGGCGATCAGCTCAATGGCTGCACCACCGGGATCCTCCAATACAGACAGGTCATCGATCAGGATTTCACCCGCTTCCAGCATGCCGATGCGTAATTCGTGGAAGTTAAACTGCCCGGGACGGTATGTGGGATCCCTTGCGGTAAGGGTAAAGCTGTAGTCTTGCCATTCCGATGTTTGCCGGTTGTTGCTGGCTGCCCATGATGAGGCGATGGCATTATCGATGTCCGGATGCCGCAACTCGAGGCTTGAACCGCCGCCGTCTGCCTGTCCAGGCCATGGATTATCATCGAAATAAAGCACTTCATCGGCCGGGTTCTGTTGTGCATCCAGGAGCAGAATGCGTTCACCCCGGTTTGAAAGCTGTCCGCTGAAATTGCCGGCAATTTCAATTCCGGGGAATTTGACTGCAAGGCTTGCGGCATCCCTGGCAATGACCAGGTAGCCATTTCCTGCAATTTGCATGCCTTCCTCAAAGGTAAAGCTGATTGCCCCGTCCAGTTTCCATCCTGATAGGTCAACCACCTTGGCTGAGCGGTTATACAACTCGATCCATTCCTCCGGATTTTCCCTGAAGGGTACCGATGGTGAAGGGCCAAGGACCTCCTGCCAGGCCTCGAGTTTCAGGCCCATAACGACATCACTGCTGTTGGCTGATGCCTGGTGGACCTCGACCGAGATTCGGTTGGTTCCGGCAACCAGGAAACCCGGGTCGACAGTGAAGGAGCGTATGGCATCCGCCTCGGTGGCCGTGTTGTTGACTGCGAATGTCGCGGATGTTACCACGCCATCGGGCATGTCGTAACGTGACACTTCCTGCCCGTTGAGGTAGTAGATGGCACCATCATCAGTCAGGTGGCTGAAATGAAGCTGGGTGATTTCAGAAAGTGAGTCTCCGTCCAGTTCAAACTCGGTTTCAAAATAATAGGTGGTGACCCTGGGTGCATTGGATGAAGGGTTCCTCAGGTTTGTGGAAATGGGCACGGGAATTCTCCCGGCACTGGTTTCATAGCCAAGTGGACCTGTGCCCTGTTGCCAGTTGCCACCGATGGCATGGGCGGTTGCTGCCCAACTTGTACCGAGGTCGTCGCCCTCCTCGTTATATCTCCAGGTGGCATCCCAGCCGGATAGCAACCTGGTGGAGAAAGTCGGTGGATCCCCCGCCTTGGCATATTGCGGCCGGTGGTGATACATCACCTCGTTAATGATAATGTCCTGCTGGAAGGAAAAGGTGTTTTCTGCGCCAGGAGTAATGGATTCAGGGGTATAGAATGTCCCAAGGGGCTCGTTTGGCAAACGGCCCCTGGGCCTTTTGCCGACAATGGCATTATCAACGGGGAAACCGCCGGGAGAGAAGAGAAACAGTGAATCGCCGTTTTCCGGGTATAGGCCGGTTGCCGAGGAGGAACTGGTCATCAGGGAGCCTGGATCCAGTTTCCCGTCGGCAAATAGATGGCTGCGGGCTGCGTTCCCGTTAATGACCAGCCGGTAACCGGCAAGATCAATGGGGGAGCTTCCGGTATTAAGCAGCTCAAACCACCAGTCATCCTCATCACTGCTGCCAAGCTCGTTTAGGGAAAGGGATGATTCTGACGGAGAGGCCTGCCTGACAAGGTTTAGCCTGGCCCCCATTACCACGTCGCTGCTGCCCAACTTGGACTGGTGTACCTCGACCGAGATACGGTTTTCCCCGGGGGATAGGCTCCATGAAGGTATATTGAGAGGTGCCCGCAATTGTGCCTCGGCGGCGGCACTGGCCAAGGTTGCTGCATCCGTGCTCCCGGCAGGCATATTATAGCGGTATACTTCCTCGCCGTTGATATAGAAAATTGCACCGTCATCGATGAGGAAGCTCAGTTCCAGTGCCTCAATGCCCTGCAGGTCCTCCTGAGTGAGATTGAATCCGGTCTCAAAGTAATAGGTGATGACATAGGGATCGTTGAGGAAGGGACGGGTTAATTCGGTGCCGATTGGTTCATCAAGCCCGGTTTCCCTCGCCAATACCCCAATGCCTGATTTCCAGTCACCCCGGATTTCATGTTCCTGCTTTGCCCAGTCGGCACCAAGGTCGGTACCGCTCTCGTTGTATCGCCATAAGGAGTCGAGTGCCACCAGCGGTATTTTCACCGTTGGCGGCGGTGCATCAGGTGGGGGAAAGTTGATCCTTCCCGGGCTGCCGGATAGATCCCGGCTTTTTGTCCAGTTGGCCGGGAGGGCACTGATGGAATGGGGCCGGATTTTCGACAGGGAAAGACCCGAGCCGTCAGGAGCACTTGGCCAGGGGGGGCGGTCATTGTAATCGACCTCATCCATGACCCGCCTGTTATTGTTGAGCAGGAGCAGGGTTTCACCACCATTGCTGAGCTTTCCGGAAAATGGCCCGAGAACTTCAGATGCCTGTGTATTGGCTTTAAGGGCATCCGGGTCGGCAGCAACGACAAGGTAACTGTCTGCGTTAATCACAGTTTGTCCCGGGAAAGTAAAATCAATGCCTCCGGATATTTGCCATCCGGAGATGTCAATATCAACGGAGTGCTGGTTGTAGAGTTCAACAAACTCAAGGGATTCCTGCCCGTTTGCCGGATGGTAATGGATTTCATTAAAGACAACAACCGTGTCCATGGACATTGATGAGGTTGTCATGAGACCTGATGCCAGGAATGCCCAAAGAATGGGGAGTCCCGGAAGGCGTGAGATTTTACTTTTCATTTTTCCAGCTGGTCCACAAGGCGCAAGCGGGTGAATGTCCGTGGGAGGGGTGCCTGAACCTGGTTTTCCCTGGTCCAGGACGGCGGGCAGTAAATATTTTAACTTACTCGGCCGGATAAAGCCAGCCTTCTGATCAGGAGATTCCAGACTCCTTGCCAAGTGCGTTGCATTATTTGAAAAGCAGGAAAGGCCTTAACTTTTCAAGGGTTGCAGTCCCAATCCCGCTGATGCGCAGTAAATCACCGGCTTTACGATAGATGCCGCCGGCACGGCCTTCAATAATGCGGTTGGCGAGTTGTTCCCCGATACCGGGCAACTGCATTAAAAGGTCACGACTTGCAGTATTCGGGTCAACGGATCGTGGCGACGGCGCGGTTTTTTTTCTTGCAAGCGATAGTTCCTCTGTTTCCTCGCGTTCCGCACGTCTCTCGCCCGGCAGTGCTTCCCAGTCAGTTAATGCCCAGATGCCAGCTGCGGATTTTGCGGCTTTAAGCTCAAGGTCCTTGAGTCTTGCGCGGTATTCATCAGCGCTTACATTGTCGGAACGGCGGCGATAGACCCCGAAAGCACGGGCAAGCCCACGGTCAACGAGCAGGCTGGCGAGGTCTTCGCCGGCGGAAGTTTCCACAAAGGCATAGATACGTTTAAAGCGACCATCACCCCTGGCGTCTGCAAAGGCGGTGGTGACGGTAAAAGGTTCCTTGAGCAGCAGTTGTACTGCTTTCCATGCCCGTGAACCTTGGGCTTTTGCCTGTGCAATGGAAGTCTTGTGGCTTCCGCCATGGCTGGAGATACCGAAGTAACGCCGTTGTGCACGCAATCGCCTCGCATCGGTCGTGGTATGGACCTGTTTCTCCATGCAGTCTGCGCCATACAGCCTCACGGTATGCTTGCTGCCGTCCTGAAAAAGAACTTCAAAGCTGTCGCCATCCGCCCATTCTGCTGCTGTGAGCCTGCATTCCTTGAACGTTGAGAGCCCTTCCGGTGGGCCTGCCATTGAAGCAATGCCTGAGTAAACCCATACCATCAAGGCGCAGATGGCAGAGGCGGTGATTTTCTTCAGTAAGCTTAGTGTTCCTGTCATGGACGGGTTTTGTTTTCCTGATGTCGGAATTTTTATCCGGGACCAGTCAATAATGCCTCCTCTCAAGTAAATGGCTATTGAGGCTCCCTTCAAATCCATTATCAGCCGCTGGTAAAATGATTTCAGAAGAAGAATTGATTGCCACACCTGCAGGGACTTATTGTGTTTAAAATGAAAGCTTCCAGTCTATTCTGCTTGTCCTCTGTAGCATTTTTTTTCGTTTGGCCTGCCCCAGGTCAGGGTGCCCAACCGGAGGTGGATATTTGGCCTGAGGGCCGTGTGCCGGATGAGCCTGCCGGCATTGAAAAACGCAAGAAACCAACCACGACTGACAAGACCGGCAAGATGCGCATTGCCTTTGTCAATAAGCCGACATTGACTGTCTACAAGGCTCCTGAAGAGAATGCGAATGGTGCGGCAGTGGTGATATGCCCGGGGGGAGGTTACAACATCCTTGCCTGGACGCACGAGGGGACAGAGATAGCCGAGTGGCTCAATTCCATAGGAGTGTCGGCATTTGTGCTCAAGTACCGTGTGCCAAGGCGTGATCCGGTAACTCCTCATGCCCTGCCACTTCAGGATGCGCAAAGGGCGATCCGGCTGGTGCGTTCAAACGCCGGTAAATGGGGGATTGACCCAAAGCGGGTCGGTATGCTGGGATTTTCTGCGGGTGGAAACCTGACCGTGATGGCAGGTACTCGTTTCAATGAGGACACTTACGTGAAGGTTGATGATGCGGATGCGGTGAGTGCCCGGCCGGATTTTCTCATTCCCGTTTATCCTGCTTATTTGGGTGGCCGGAAAGACAAGGAGAGCCTGTCACCCCTGATCAAGGTTACCGGCAAGACACCGCCTGTTTTTCTGGCGATTACCCATGATGACGGGAACCGGGCCTATTATGCGGCCTTGTTATATGCCGCCCTTCGAAAGAACAATGTGGTGGGTGAATTGCACATATATGCAAAAGGGGGGCATGGTTACGGCATGAGGAAATCCCCCAACCCGGTACATACCTGGCCGCAGCGGTGTGAGGAATGGATGCGGGCGATGGGATTTCTGGCGGCAGGCAGGTAAGTATCCTGCCTATGATTTCCCGGAACCTGCTGCTTCAACCACGGCTTCCGCTGTCATTGAGAGTTGCTCCATTACGGTATTGCCGGGCGCACTGATGCCGAAGCGGTCAATGGCAATAATTTTCCCCTTATCCCCGACATATTTCCACCACAGCCCGCTGACCCCGGCTTCTATGGCCAAGCGGTTTGTACAGTGGGGCGGCAGCACCTCGTTGCGATAGTCGGCCGGCTGGCGCTCAAATCGCTCAAAGCAGGGCATCGAGACGACGCGCGCACCCGGGCCGATTTCCTCACATGCAGCAAGGACGTGTTGCACCTCGCTGCCACTTGCCAGCAGGATGATTTCAAGTTCCCCCTCTTCTTTTTTCAGGATATAGCCACCTTTGCTGACACCTTCACGTCTGGTCTGGGATGTGACCTGGTTGAGTGAGGGCAAGCCCTGGCGGGTCAACATCAGGGCGCTGGGTCCGTCAGTGCGCTGGAAGGCTGAGGCAAAGGCTCCGGCAGTTTCTTCCGCATCAGCGGGGCGGAGCACGTCCAGGCCTGGAATGACCCGCAAGCCACTGACCGTTTCCACCGGTTGGTGGGTTGGGCCATCTTCCCCGACGCCGACCGAGTCATGGGTGAAAATGTAGACTGTTGGCAGATGTGCAAGGGCAGCCAGCCTGATGGAGGGACGAAGATAATCGGCAAAAACGGCAAAGGTTGCCCCGCTGGCACGGAAAATGCCGTCATAGGCGATTCCATTCATGATTGCCCCCATACCGTGTTCGCGAATGCCAAACCATATATTCCTGCCACCTGGTGTCCCGTTCTGGGGCTCGAAGTCCTCGGCAGACTTAATATAATTCTTTGTTGAGCCATAAAGGTCGGCGCTTCCTGAAACCAGCATGGGCATGGCTTCGGCAAGCGGTTGCAGGACCTCGCCGCCTGCCGCTCTGGTGGCAAGCTTATTGTCTGCTTCAAACTCCGGGATTTTCTCCAGGAGGTCTGCAGGGCTTGAGTCATTGAGTGCATCGGTTAACAGGCTTGCCTTTTCGGGGTTGGCCTGTGACCATTGCGAGTAGGTCTGTTGCCATTGTGCATGGCTATCCGCCAGTTCTTGACCGCGATGATCAAAGTATTCGCGAACGTTTTCCGGCACATGAAAAGTTTCCTCAGGTAACCCCAGACCCTGACGGGCGGATTCGGCAAATTTTGCCCCTCCCTCACCATGACCGGCCGCGGTCCCGGCGACTTCGGGAATTCCACGGCCGATTTCTGTCTTGCAGACAATGAGCTTTGGGCGGCCGTTATCGTTGCCCTTCGCATTCTCAATAGCTGCGACCACAGCGGCAATATCATGTCCGTCGATGACTTCAGTGTCCCATCCCATTGCCGTAAAACGGGCAGCTGTATCCTCACTCTGGGTCTTCACTGCCATGGCGTCGAGGGTCACATCATTGGAATCGTATAGCAGGATCAGGTTGTCGAGCTGGGAGTGTCCGGCAAAGGCGGCCGCTTCAGCTGCCACGCCTTCCTGGATGCAGCCATCCCCTGCAAGGGCAAACACATGGTGATCAAAAATTGTGTGTTCCGGGGTGTTAAATCGTGCGGCAGCCATTTTTCCGGAAACGGCGTAACCGACGGCATTGCCTATTCCCTGGCCCAGTGGCCCGGTGGTTGCCTCGACGCCGGGTGTTTCACCATATTCCGGGTGACCAGGGGTAGAGCTGCCCAGCTGGCGGAAATTCTTTATTTCCTCAAGGGGCAGGTCATAACCGGCAAGGTGCAGCCAGGCGTATAGGAACATGGACCCATGGCCTGCAGAGAGGAGGAATCGATCGCGATTGATCCAGCCGGGATCCTGCGGGTTATAACGGAGGGATTGACCGAACAGGGCCGCTCCAACTTCTGCGGCTCCAAGCGGCAGGCCAAGGTGCCCGGATGAGCATTTATGGATTGCATCAATGGCCAGACCACGCGCTGTGGTTGCGGCGGCAGAGAGGGAGGTGGTATTTATATCGCTCATGCTTGGCGCCATGTTAGAGATATGGGGCGTTGCTGCAAGAAATGAAAACGTGGGAATGTTTATTTCTGGATTGCAAAACACGCAAAATAGGGTGTCAGCGAGGATATTTCCCAGGACGCTTGCCGAAGAGTACCTTCGCTGTTACCTTGGTTTTAATCCCCTTTTGCTCATGAAAATTCCCCGTTTTCCTTCACGAGCCTTTCAGCTTCTGCTGTGCCTCCTATTCATATCAAGCGATAATTTGCTTGGCGTGGTGATTAACGAGATTCATTTCGATGAGGAGGACAAGACCGTGCGCGCGGAATTCATCGAGTTATATAATCCGGGTGATGTCGCTGTTGATATTTCCGGGTGGTATTTTTCCAATGGGATTGACTATAGCTTTCCTGAGGCCACCATCGTCGAGGCACGAGGTTACCTGGTTATTGCCGAGGATCCTGGCGTCATGAGTTCGTATTTCGGCGTGGATGATGCCCAGGGTCCGTTCAGGAATAACACCTCACTGAAAAACTCTGGAGAGAAAATTACCTTGCGGGACGCTTCGGACAGAAAGGTGGATGAGGTTGACTATGCGCTTGGGTTCCCTTGGCCGACTGTCGGGGACGAGTCAGGATCACCTGCGGCAAGTCCTTCCATTGAACTGATCAATCCATCCCTTGACAATAATTTGGCCGGCAGTTGGAGAGCATCAGGTTTTCCTGTTACTACGGCGATTGGTGGCGGAGGACCGGTCACTTTCGTGCAATCCGGTGATGTTTGGGAATATCTGGATGATGATAGCGACCTCGCCGGTACAGACTGGACAACGGACAACGATAATAAGGGTAACTGGGCGAGTGGTCCCTCCCAGCTTGGGTATAATGAACGGGATGAGGCCACGGTGGTAAGTGACGGTGACGGGGATTTCAGCACGACGCCAAGAGCGGTGACCACATATTTCCGCAAGGTGGTCCGGATTACCGGCTTGGCCGGTTTTTCAAACATGAAATTTAGGCTCGTGCGAGACGATGGGGCCCTTGTCTATGTCAATGGCGTTGAAGCTTTCCGAGACGCGATGCCTGCGGGAACCATTACTGCGGAGACTCTGGCCAGTGATACGCAGGGAGGCAGTGCCGAGGATATGTTTGTCGAGCATAATGTCTCGCCAACCCTTTTTGTGGAGGGTGAAAACGTGATTGCCGTTGAGATCCACCAGGCAAGTCTCACGAGCAGTGATATCAGTTTTGACCTGGAGTTGATCGGCGGAGTTGGCCAGAGTTTGTCCGCAAAAAACCCTACGCCTGGTGCGCAAAACAGATCCTTTGCATTGAATGCACCGCCCCAAATCCGGCAGGTTCGTCATGGTCCGGTTGGTCGTGTTCCTGAGCAGGACAAGAGTATCCTTCCCGGAGAAGAGGTTTTAATCAGTGCCAAGGTTACCGATCCTGACGGGGTATCTTCCGTCACTCTCCAGTATCAGGTGGTAGAACCCGGCGATTACATCAAGCATGATGACCCGCGTTACGCGATACGCTGGAATAGCTTGCCGATGCTCGATACCGGTGATGCTGGTGACTTGACCGGCCAGGATGATGTCTACTCCGTGACAATGCCGGCTTCCCTGCAGCAGCACCGTCGACTGATTCGCTATCGGGTGATTGCAACTGATGTTGCAGGTAATGGGATCCGTTGTCCTTACGAAAATGATAGCGGATTGAATTTTGCCTTTTTTGTCTACGGTCAAGTGCCGGTTTGGAATGCGGGTGGCACGAGTTATGATTTTTCCAACCTTGAGCCGGTGCAGATTTATCACCTGATCACTACGCGTGAGGAGCATGAGGAATCACAGCACATCCCAAGTGCAAATACTTCCAGTTACCGTGGCAGTGATTATCTGTGGACGGGTGCGCTGGTTTCCGATGGCACGGTTTACGATCATGTCGGCTTTCGTGCCCGCGGCGGAGTATGGCGATATGCGATGGGAAAAAACATGTGGAAGTTTGACTTTCATCGTGGTCGCCGTTTTCAGGCAAGGGATGATTATAATAAGAAATACAGCCGCAACTGGGATAAGCTGAATTTCTCGGCCTTGATTCAGCAGGGAAATTTTGCCCAGCGGGGGGAACAGGGACTTTTTGAGGGTGCTGGATTTAAGCTGCACAACTTGGCGGGAAATCCCGCGCCGAAGACGCATTATGTCCATTTTCGTATCATTGAGCATGCCAGTGAAACTGGTCCAAGTGCATCACGCTTTGACGATGATTTTCAGGGTTTGTATATGGCGATAGAGCAAATGGATGGACAGTTTCTCAGTGAGCATGACCTGCCTGATGGGAACCTTTACAAGATGGAGGGAGGATCAGGCACCCTGAATAATCAGGGTCCCTTTCAACCGAAAGACCGTTCAGACCTCAATGCTTTTTTTGCCTACAAGAATTCTTCCCAGAGCCGGCAGTGGTGGGAGGAACGATTGGTGCTCGAGGATTATTATAGCTTCCGGGCTATAGCCACGGCGATTCATGATTACGATATTCATGCCAACAAGAATTACTTCTACTTTCACCGACCTGAGAATCCCGATGACCCCCATTCAGGCAAGTGGCAGGTGCTTAACTGGGACCTGGACCTGACTTGGACAACCCATTATGGAGGCGGCGGGACCCGGGGTCCACTTAGTTCCTATGTATTGAGTATTCCAGAATTTGCGCTGGGTTATCGCAACCGTACCCGCGAAATCATGGACCTGTTGTTTAATGATGAGCAAACCGGAATGATACTTGATGAGGTGGCACAGTTTGTCTACACGCCAGAGCAGGAAAACAGCTTTGTTGATGCCGAGATGATCCGGGACAATGCGCTGGCCTTTGGCTTACTGCTCAATGAGAGACTGGGCGGGCGCAGCAATAAGCCCTATCAACCGGCCGGTTACTGGCGGCACCTGAATTTCCCGACCCGCAGGTATGCCCATGACATGGGTGAAAACCAGTATCGCCGGGCACTCTATACTCACTGGCAGCGCAGTTTCCTTCATCCCAGCCTGCTGGCCTTCGATGCCCCGAGCCGTGAGGAATGCACGGCGGAAAGGCCACGGTCAAACACACCCCTTCAGGCTCTTGTCCTGCTCAATGACATCACCTATGTCGAGGCAGCACGGGCATTTGCAATCCGCATCATCAATGAAGGTGGCAAGGACCCCAAGTCCCGTATCGACTGGGCCATGAACGTTGCCCTCTCCCGCAACGGCAATGCACAGGAAGTCAAGCTTCTTGGCGACCTCCAGGCAGCTCAACTCAAGCGCTATCTGGCCGATGAAAAAGCAGCCATTGAACTCAACACCGTCGGGTTGCACACCCCGCCAAAAGAAATCCCGCCGGCTGAGCTGGCAAGCTGGACGGCTATCGCCAGGACCATTCTCAACCTTCACGAAACAATCACCCGATACTAGAAAAATGACACCTGCAGATCTCCAGATAACACGTCGATCCTTCCTGAACCGTTCCAGTGCAGGAATCGGTTCCGTTGCACTGGCATCGCTCCTGAACAATGAGCTCAATGCTGACGACTCCGCGAAGAAGTGGAACGGGGTGATCAAGAAACCACACCATCCGGCAAAGGCAAAGCGCGTAATCCACCTGTGCATGGCTGGTGGACCCTCACACCTTGAGACCCTCGACTACAAGCCTGAACTGGCCAAGATGAACGGCAAGCCAATGCCACAGTCCTTTACCAAGGGACAACCAATCGCCCAGCTCCAGGGCCAGAGAAACAACCTGAAAGTCCTCGGGCCACAGCATGAGTTCAAGCACTTCGGGAAGTCCGGCCAGCACATCTCCTCCATCCTGCCCGAGATCGGTTCAGTCGCCGATGATATCGCCATTGTCCGCTCAATGGTCACCGAGCAGATCAACCATGATCCAGCCCACACCTTCATGAATACCGGCACGCAGATCTCCGGCCGGCCTTCCATGGGATCCTGGCTTCTCTACGGCCTTGGGGCAGAGACGGAAAACCTTCCCGGCTATGTCGTCCTGACCTCTGTCGGGGGCGGGCAGAACCAGCCAATTGCCGCCAGGCAATGGCACAGCGGGTTTCTCCCGAGCCGCTTCCAGGGAGTCCCGTTTCATTCCAAGGGTGACCCCGTCCTTTATGTCACCAACCCGAAAGGGGTCAACAAGGATGACCAGCGAGCAGTAGTCGATACCGTGAATGCCCTTAACGGTATTCACAACCAGAAAGCCGAGGATCCTGAAATAGCTGCCCGTATCGCACAATATGAAATGGCATTCAAGATGCAGGCCTCCGTTCCCGGCCTCATGGATGTCTCTGATGAACCCCAGCACATCCTGGACCTCTACGGTGCCAAGCCGGGTGATGGCTCCTTTGCCTCAAACTGCCTGCTTGCAAGGCGGCTGGCCGAGCGCGGTGTACGCTTCATACAGCTTTACCACCGCGGATGGGATCACCACGGCGGCATCAAGAATGCCTCAAAGAACACGGCAGGCCTGGTTGACCGTGGAAGTGCTGCCCTGATCAAGGACCTCAAGGAGCGCGGAATGCTCGAGGACACCCTGGTCATCTGGGGCGGGGAATTCGGGCGCACGCCAATGGCGCAGGGCAATGGGCGCGATCATCACATCAAGGGCTTTTCAATGTGGATGGCCGGCGGCGGTATCAAGGGTGGCACAAGCCACGGGGCAACCGATGAGCTCGGCTACAATTCGGTCAAGGACATCGTGCACGTCAGGGACCTGCACGCCACGCTGCTACATCTCTTTGGCATTGATTACAAGAAGTTCAGCCACAAGTTCCAGGGGCTGGATTACCGGTTGACCGGCGTCAAGCCGGCCAATGTGATCAATCCCATCCTTGCATGAGGAAAGGGCACCCGCCCATCCTCATTTCTGGATAAAGAATTCCCAGATGAGACCTGCACCCAGGATGAATACCTGGGGAAAGAAATTAAGGAGGATACTTTTTTCCTTCCAGGCAAATCCTACAATGGTCCAGGTGCAGGCGCCGACCAGGTGAACCATCACGTTCCATGGGTGCACATTGAAGGCATGCAGGATAATTGCGCTGACAATGGTAAGGGCACTGAAATATTTAAGGTAGAAGATCATTGTTATCAGGGTTCAACGAATAATGCAGCCCGTGGCATCATTGCCAACCGGCAGGATTTTTTTATTTTATGATGGACGGTAATAGTTCCGGGTCGTGGTCGAGGGCATCAAAATACGACGGGTAACGGGGATGCCACCCGGAAGCACGCAGGCTCGCTCCCGATACACGCTTGTTGGACCAGCCACGAAGCCGGCCCTTGTCGGGTGGTAACACCTCCGGAATGCCCAGGCCAAACCTCTCGTTGAATTGATCATAACAGGCCCGCTGCCTGAGGGGGGTCTCATCACAAACATTATAAATGCCGGGTCCCTCACTCATCCTGACAAGATGCGCCAGCGCGGAAGCCGCATCATCACGATGCACCTGGTTGATCCATCTTCCCCGGGCATCCGGGCTTTCTCCGTCAATTCGGGCACTGCCTTCAATGTAACGTTTCAGCAGGTAGGACCTGCCGGGGCCATATATCCCTGCAAGTCTCGCCACCAGCCCCCCATACGCCAGCACCAGCTGCTCGGCCTCAAGTAAAATCCTCCCCGTTTCCGTCAAGGGCTCAGCACTTGATGACTCATCAACAACCGTGCCGTCTGTCTGCCCATAAACGCTGGAACTGCTGGCAAATACGAGCCGTGCCGGGGAAAAAACCCGGATCATATTGCGGCAAGCTTCCAGATATACTGCCCTGTAACGGGTAATCCGGTCTTCATTACCGCGTTTTGAACTCGAGGCACAATGCACCATCACATCCACCTGCCCCACTTCCGCCCGGAGATTCTCCAGTGCTAAGGGATCGGTTATGTCACATGCTGAAAACCCATCAGCTTCATGCCTCACGACCGGGATCACCTCATGCCCCGCGCCCTTCAGGAGGTGACACAACGGCTTGCCGACGAAACCGGCACCAAAGACAATAACTAACATGAGAGCTGACCAGCAGGAACTAGGAAGTTGATCGTTTCGTTCAAGGTTACAGGACTTTCCCGCCGCGGTGATAATAAATATTCTTACAGCGACTACTCTACCACAAACCAGGGATTTTTGAGGGAACGCTTATTGTAGGTGAGCGGCTCACCTGCCGGATACGCAAGGACCTGCCTCCCGGACTCCAGCACAATACTGTGGGCTGCCCCGGTATCCCATTCCATGGTCGGGCCAAAGCGCGGGTAAACATTGGCTGCCCCCTCTGCAACCAGGCACAACTTAAGGGAACTGCCCGCTGCAAGGCACTCCACTGACTTTCCTTGCCCGCTCAATTTTTCAATAAAATCGTCCGTTTCCGGGGTCCGGTGCGAACGGCTTGCCACCACGGCGACCTGATCACAGGACGAATAATGGCGGTCATTGAAAATCCTTTCCGGGTCTGCATTCCCGGATGACTTGAAAGCACCGGCACCGGACTCGGCACAGTATAATGTCCCGTCCACCGGGCGATAGACGATACCTGCCACCGGCAATCCTTCATTAACCAGGGCAATGTTCACGGTAAACTCACCGTTTTTCTTTACAAACTCCTTGGTGCCGTCCAATGGGTCCACAAGCCAGAATTGCCCCCACCCGGAACGCTCAGCGTAAGGGACTTCGCTGTTTTCCTCCGAGATCACCGGTATATGCGGATAATGGGTTGATAACGCGTCCATGATTACCGCATTAGCCGCCTTGTCTGCTGTGGTCAGCGGGGAATCATCCGCCTTGAATTCCACCTCGAAATCACTTGAGTAAACACTGAGAATCTCCTCACCGGCAGCCCGGGCAGCGGCAACAATTTTATCCAGGTCAACAGAGGACATCTTCCGCGCAACTATACCGCGGTCAACCTCCTTGCAAGGCTCATTAAAGGGAATATCCGCTCAGGACTGATTAAAATGATCCGCCAGCCTATGTGCCGCATCGCCATCCGCCTCACCCAGTGCCGTGTGGACCGCCTGCCTTTGAAGCTCGGAGATCTCCCGAATACCCTTCCTGCCAAGCTCAAGCATGGTGGACATTTCCTCACTGCTGAAGGTGGCCTCTTCCCCGGATCCCTGTAATTCCACAAACTGGGAATCCTCGGTCATCACAATGTTGAAATCCACGCGTGCGTCACGATCCTCCAGGTAACATAAATCCAGGATAGCTTCCTCCTCATAAACCCCACAGCTCACCGCCGAGACATGGCCGGCTAACGGGGAGGTTTTCAGCTTCCCCTCAGCCACCATGCGCTCAAAGGCGATGGCACAGGCAACAGAGGCACCCGTAATGGATGCCGTGCGGGTCCCGCCGTCCGCCTGCAAGACGTCACAATCAATCCAGGCGGTATTTGCCTCAAGGAGTTTCAGGTCAACGACAGCACGAAGGGAACGTCCGATGAGCCGCTGGATCTCCGAGCTCCGTCCGTCAAGCTTGCCCCTGGAAATATCACGGGGCTTGCGTCCTCCTCCCGTCGAGTAAGGCAGCATTGCATACTCGGCAGTCAACCAGCCTCCCGGCACGTTCTGCTCCTTCATCCAGCGCGGCACACCGGGCTGAACCATGGCAGTGCAGATAACCCTGGTATTACCAAAGCTCACCAGCACAGATCCGGTGGCATGGGGCGCAATATCAGGCACAAATGAAATAGGGCGCAGTTGGTCGGCTTGCCGGCCTTCGGGTCGTTCCATGTAAACTGATTAATGGAAATAAGGCGTGGTGGCAAGCAGTAGCGACATCTGCTATGGGTAAGGCGTGTGGTCAACAGCCAGCACCTGATGAAAGAGAACCTTGAGGAGCTCGAACAATTTGCCATCGATGTCATCCTGAATCGACGCAAGGGCTTCCGTGCCAACATCCTGCGCCTGCTCCTATCCGGCCTTTCCTTCATCTATCGCGGTGTGGTCTGTATCCGGCTTTGGCTTTACCGCAACCGTATAAAACGCGAGCACAATCTGGGATGCCTGGTTGTCAGCATTGGCAACCTGACTGTCGGCGGAACGGGAAAAACCCCGGTGGTGGAAAAATTCGCGCGCGCGCTGACCGCCGGCGGGCGGAAAGTGGCAATCCTCAGCCGGGGTTACAAGAGCATCAAGCCGCCCATCAAGGAACGGTTGCGACAGCAGGTCAACCACAATGAAATTTTTTATGACCCTCCTCGGGTGGTCACCGACGGAAAAGAAGTCCTCCTGGATTCAAAGACGGCGGGGGATGAACCCTATATGCTGGCCAACAACCTCAAGGACGTGGCGATTATCGTCGACAAGGACCGCGTCAAGGCAGGCATGCATGCCATTAAGGAATTCAATGCCGACACCCTCCTTCTGGATGACGGGCTCCAGTATCTGCGGTTGCGGCACCGCCTGGATATTGTGCTTATTGACAAGCACTCGCCGTTCGGTAATGAGAAACTCCTGCCAAGGGGAACCCTGAGGGAACCGGCCAAGAACCTGAAAAGGGCAACCTACATCTTCATCACCAAATGTGACGGGAGCTCAAATGAGGAACTCATCACCCGTATCCGCAAATACAACCGAACCGCTGAAATCATCGAATGCGCCCACCAGCCAAAATACCTGGAAAACAGTGCAACCGGTGAACAACTGCCGCTTGAACACCTGGACGGAAAATATATCGGCACCATCTCAGGAATCGCGGTCCCTGAGAGCTTTGAGGGCGGCCTGAGGAAACTTGGGGCCAACATTGAGCTGGTTCGCAGGTATACCGACCACCATCGTTATACCAAGAAGGAAATCAGTGACTTTATCGACCACTGCCTCTACCGCGACCTCGACATGATTGTCACCACCGAGAAGGATTTTGTCAGGTTCCCCGAGATCAACTCCCCTGATCTCCCGATCTATTTCCTGCGGGTGGAAATTGGCATTCTCAGCAACGAGGAAACCTGGACGGAATGCGTCAACCGCATCTGTGCACCAAGGCCGATTGTCTCGGCACGCCGGTTCTTCTAAATACTCAAATCAGCTCCGAGAGAGCACCTAGTCCTCGCCGACCCCGAAACGGGTGAAGCGCCGCACGGTCAGCTCATCATCCAGCGCCTTGCCGCCGGAAGCGAGCAGGTCACCGATGCTCTGGTCCGGATCCTTAATGAATCCCTGCTCAAGCAGGCAAATGTTGCTGTAGAATTTGCCAAGCTTGCCCTCGATGATCTTCTCGAGGATTTCCGGCGGCTTCCCGCTCTCAGCAAGCTGCTTGCGGAAGAGATCCTTCTCGGCCTCAACAAGTTCAGGGGCAATATCCTCACGGGAAATGCCGGCAGGAGCCGCGGCTGCAATCTGCAGGGTGAGATCCTTAACCAGCTGGTGGAAGGAATCCGCACCAGCCGTCTCCTCCTTGCCGCAGCCCACTTCCAGCAACACTCCGACCTTGCCTCCAAGGTGGATGTAGGAGGCAACAATGCCGGAGCCCTCAACGTCATAACGCTCCATGCGGCGGAACTGGAGGTTCTCGCCAAGCTCGATCACCTTCGCCTTCACAAAGTCATCAAGTGTTCCACCATCCTTAGCTGTTGCATTTGCCGAGTCGAGATCCGTGGCAGCGGAAGAGGCAACCGTTGTGGCCAACTCACTGACAAATGCCTGGAAGTTCTCATTCTTGGCGACAAAGTCCGTCTCGCAATTCACCTCAACAAGCACACCGGACTTTGCGGCAGCATCAATCTGGGCATGCACAATGCCTTCCTTGGCCTCGCGTCCGGCCTTCTTTGCCGCCTTGATGGCACCACGCTCACGCAAGAACTTGATAGCGGCATCAATGTCGCCATCGGTTTCCTTCAGAGCGTTCTTGCACTCCATCATGCCTGCATTGGTCTTGTCGCGCAGTTCCTTTACTATTGAAGCGGTAATCTCAGCCATCGTATCAGCGTGTGTTTAGTGGATTGTTTAAAGGTATTCTTGGTTTCCTAAAAGGACGGTCATTGGCAAATAAATCAGGCAGCATGACATGCTTGCCGCAAAGCAATGGACATCATTCTGCCCTCAATCAGGCAATCACCTGGTCCGGGCGCTTCTTTTTCACTAACTTACCTCCATCAGTGGCGGCGATGACCGGGTCGATGAGATTCTGCAATACAATGCGGATCGAGCGGATTGCATCATCATTGGCCGGGATCGGGTAATCAATGGATGACGGGTCGGCATTGGAGTCGACCATGGCTATAATCGGTATCTTCAGGCGGCATGCCTCGTTAACGGCAATGTGCTCACGGGCAGAGTCAACGATGACAAGGGCATCAGGCAGGCCCTCCATCGAACGCACCCCGCGCAGGTTGCGCAAAAGCTTCTCCCGCTCACGGTTAAGCGAAGCAAGCTCGCTCTTGCTCATCTGCTTCTTCTCAACGGAGTTCTCCAGCCCCTCGAGGTAGTCAAGACGCTCCATGCTCTTGCGGATGGTCTCCATATTGGTGAGCATCCCGCCAAGCCAGCGGTGATTTACATAATACTGGTTACACGCCTCGGCCGCCTGGCGAACGGCATCCTGCGCCTGACGCTTGCAGCCAACAAAGAGAATCTTGCCTCCGTCAAGGGCAAGCTTGCTGAGAAACTCGGAAGCCTCCTCAAGCCGGAGGACGGTCTCCTCAATATTGATGATATGAACCCCGCTGCGCTTCTGGAGCAGGAAAGGTTTCATTTTCGGGTTCCATTTACGACTCTGGTGGCCGAAGTGGACACCAGCCTCGACAAGTTCTTCAATCAGATCTGCCATTGGATATATTTATTGATCACGGGGAATGCACGCTTGAGCCGGGCAATTTCAGTGCCCCGTCCTCACGCTCGACCACTTCTCAGCCGATCCACGCACCCGCAAAGGTTTTTTGTTATTGTTATGGGAATTTCCCCCAAAAACAGGGGGGCGGGAATTATAGTCGGGGATCCCCACTATTCAAGAGGAAACAGTATTCGCAGCCTGGCACGCCGAAAAAGTGGATAAATCCCTCTCAATCAATAGTTTGTGAGAAAAATTTTCGTGGTGCTCACGCCTCACCATCATTATCCGGCTTCCTTGCCCCCATCGCCAGCACCTCCTCATAGCAATCCTCAAGGACGCCGATAGCACTGCTGGCGGAAAAATTCCCCGCAACCACCTCATGGGCACCCCTGGCACAGTGGCGGTAGAGCCCGCTATCCGCCATGAGGTCCAATGAGGCCTTGGCCAGCCCCTGGAAGTCGCCCTCCTCCACCAGGAACCCGGATTCGCCCCCGGTAACCGCCTCCGGGATACCACCATGCCGTGTTGCCACGACCGGCAACCCGGTGGACATGGCCTCCAGCATGGCATTGGGAATTCCCTCCCGGTTACCATCAGCACCCATCTGGCTGGGATGAATGAAGATATGCGCCTTTCCGGCCAGTTGCGCCAATTTCTCCTGGTTGATAAATCCATGAAAGTGGACAGATTCGCCAACACCCAGTTCCCCGGCCAGGCTCTCCAGCTCAAGGCGCATGGGACCATCGCCGGCAATATGAAACTGTGCCGAGGAATGCACCCTGCACACCTCGGCAAAGGCACGCAATGCCACCGGCAGTCCTTTTTTTTCCACCAGGCGGCAAACCTGCAGGAAATTCCAGCTCCCGTCCCCGGGTGGCACACAACGTTGCTGGAATGGAAATGCCTCCATGGGTATTCCCGTGGGATTTAAACGCAGCTTGTCCCCGTCACACCCGAGTTCCTGCAATCGCTTGAGCAGGGAATCGGATCGACCCAGGACCAGGCCAGCCAGCTGGAACACCTCACGCAGTGCCTCCCTGTAGGCCTTATTCTGCGTATCCACCCCGGCATCCGCACCATGGAATGAGACAATGACCGGGCAGGAAACCTGCCGTAAAACGGGCAGCAGCTGCGCAGCCACGCTGCCAAAATACACATGCAAAACATCGGTCTTGAGCCGCTTCACCGCATCCAGGATCTCGCGAAGCTCACGTGAGGAAAGGGGAATAGCCTGTCTTTTGAGCTGTGCGAACCATATCCTGCGCAAGGCACGGGTAAGCGGCCGCCTGACCATCATGATCCGCTCCTCGGGGAACGGAAAGGCATCCTGGTTCTGCCTCTTGCGCGCAATGACCACGTTCTTTTGGCGGCTAACGCCGATAATCTGCCTGTAGACATGACGCATGTCTGAGGGCAGGAAGGTGGGAAGGTAAGCGGTTACCACCGGCTGCTTGCGGTCATTTCCTGGCATTTTTCGCAATACGCTCAACCAGCCACAGGCAGGGCACCACTGCAAGGATAGTTACAGGTGCGCACTTCTGCTGGCATCCCGGGTATTCTCGTTTATCGGTTTGTTCGGCGAAGAATAAGCCATGAATCATTTATCCAAAGCCCGCCGCGTGATCCAGCTCGAGATCGATGAGCTGGAGAACCTGCTCCAGCGTATCGGTGAAGAATTCTCGGATGCCATCGAGATGCTCCGCTCCGCGGTTGCCGATGGCAGAAAGATCATCGTGGTGGGTATCGGCAAGTCACACAATATCGGCTACAAGATCGCCGCCACCCTCAACAGCACAGGTGCCACGGCGGTTGTACTTAACAGCCAGAACGCCCTCCACGGGGATCTTGGGGTGGTATGTGACGGCGACGTGGTGCTCGCCCTCAGCTACAGTGGCGAGACAGCGGAACTGCTTGAGCTGCTGCCGGCCTTGAGGCGGTTTAACGTCAGGGTTATCAGCATGACCGGGGAGCCGGAATCATCCCTTGCAAGGAACAGTGACCTGATCCTGGACACCAGGGTAAGCCGGGAGGCCTGCCCGCTGAACCTGGCACCGACCTCAAGCAGCACGGTGATGCTGGTCCTGGGCGATGCCCTGGCCATGGTCCTGCTCGAGTCGCGCGGTTTCCAGCAGGAGGACTTTGCACGGCTTCATCCCGGCGGCTCACTGGGCAAGGCACTCCTGACCAAGGTTTGCGACATCATGCGCAGTGGGGACTCCTGTGCCATGGTCTCCCCGGACACCACGGTGCGCGCCACACTGGAGCAGATGACCGCGGTGCGAAGCGGTGCGGCAGTGGTCAGGTCGGAGGAAGGCGAACTTGCCGGTATCTTTACCCAGGGGGACTTCGTCCGCGCGATCCAGAAAGACCAGGACATCCTGGATCAACCCGTCTTTGGGTTCATGACCAAGAATCCGGTGACCATTCCCGAGGACAAGCTGGCAGCAGAGGTGATCCCGGTGCTCAGCAGCCACAGGATTGATGACCTCGTGGTCATCAACGGGGATCACCAACCGGTAGGACTGGTGGATTCCCAGGACCTCAGCCGGCTCAAGCTTGTCTAGCGCCACCGGGTATGCACTGCCATCAACTTCACATTTCCCGTTGAAGCCGGCCCGTGATCCCTTATTTTAAATGCTTCACATCATTACTTAATCCATTCCATCAAAGCCAATGGCAGTCGTCGCTACGCAAATCAAGAAAGGTCAATGCTTCCAGTACAACGGGGAGAAGCTTGTCGTCCTGGATATCGATCACCGCACACCGGGCAAGGGCAATGCCATCATTTTGGCAAACTGCCGCTCGCTGCAGACCAACAAGACCAAGACCATCAGGTTCGCCTCCTCAGACAAGGTGGACATCGTCAATGTCGACCGGCAAAAGCTCGAATACAGCTACACGGACGGGACCGGGTATTTCTTCATGAACCCGGAAACCTATGACACCATTGAGCTCAACGCGGAAATCCTTGAGGACGTCAAGGACCTGCTGGTGGAGAACCTTGCCATCGACGTACTGTTCATCGAGGGCAGGGCAATGACGGTCGACCCGCCACCGCAGGTTGAACTGGAGGTGAAGGAATCCTCAGAGGGCATCAAGGGAGACACGGCAAACAACCCGCAGAAACCCGCCATCCTGGAGACCGGACTTGAGGTGCAGGTCCCCCTCTTTGTAAAGCCCGGCGACCGCCTGAAGATCGACACGCGCACCAAGAAATACGTCAGCCGCGTCTAGGCCGCCTGACTGTAAAAAGCGCATGCCAAAGAAGAGGGCCCGCAATTCCTCCCGACTGCGAACCACCACCTCGCTTTCGCGTCCACGTGCCGCTGCACGTGAAGCGCGCACCATCTCCCTGATCTGGCTCAAGGCCGGGATTGCCATCCTGCTGCTGCCGCTGTGCGTGGTGGCGACCAAAACCTTCCTTGAGGCATTCAGCGAGACCTCGGCCAGCACCCTTGTCATCGGGTCCGCCCCCCTGTGGTTCTTTTTCATCGGCGCACTCCTCTGGCTGATCTCTTTCTTCGGCCTGCCAAGGCCTCTCTACCTCTACGTCCTTGGCCATGAGCTCACCCATGCCATCTTTGTGCTGCTCTGTGGCGGAAAGATCACCGAGTTTCGCGTGCGCACCGAGGGCGGGCACATCGTCACCAACAAGAACAATATCCTGATCTCGCTCTCGCCCTACTTCGTGCCCTTTTACTCGGTGCTCGCAGTCGCCGCCTTCGGCCTCATCGGACTGGCCACCGACCTTTCGAAGTATTACCCGGAAAGCCTGTTCTGGGGACATGTGGGATTTAGCTGGTCATGGGTTTTCTACATGGCCGTGGGGGCCACGTGGTGTTTCCACCTGACCTTTACCGGCTGGATGATCCTCAAGAACCAGCCGGACCTGCGCCAGAACGGCACCTTCTTTTCACTGGTCTTTATCTATTTGGTAAACCTCTTTGTGCTCAGTGGATTTTTGGTCGTGGTCGCCAAGGAGGTCAGCCTTTACGGGTTCTGCCACTCGCTGATGGAAAACGCCTCGGCAATGCTCCGATCCGTGATCTCTTTCTAGCAACTGCAGGTCGTAACAGCAAAGGCATTGTAGTTTGCCTGCCCCGATGGCATCATGAGGGTGATGATTACTGTCCTCATCATCCTTGGAGTCATCGCAGCCTTGCTGCTGCTGCGTGCCATTTTCTTTAGAGGACCACTGCGCACTCCGGTAACTTCTCCGCCGACCGGCATTATTGACATGCATTGCCACACGGCAGGGATCGGCGCCGGTGAGAGCGGCGCCTGGGTTTCCGATGCCATGAAGCGCAGCTGGAAGTTCAAGCTCTACATGCGTTTTTTTAACTCCAGTGAAAAGGAAGTCGCCACCAAGGGGGATCAGGTCATTATCGACATCATTGCACGCTCCATCCGTGAGTCGATCCATATCGAGGGTGCCGTGATCCTGGCCCTGGACGCGCCCTATTCCCCAGGGGGAAAAATGGAGCGGAACGCCGGCGAAATCTATGTGCCCAACCGCTTCGTCGGGGAAAGCCTCAAGTCCTTCCCTGAGCTTTATTTCGGCGCCAGTGTCCACCCCTGCCGCCCAGATGCCATCGAAGAGCTGGAATGGTCACGGGACAACGGCGCGGTATTGGTCAAGTGGTTGCCAAATATCCAGCAAATCGACCCTTCCGATGAGCGCCATATTCCCTTCTACAGGAAACTTGTCGAGCTGGACCTGCCACTGCTCAGCCACGTGGGGGACGAGGAATCGTTCTCAACGGCCAATGACGCGCTCGGTGACCCGCAGCTGTTGCAACTCCCGCTCAAGCTTGGCGTCCGGGTGATTGCCGCACACGTGGCCAGTTCCGGGAAGTCACAGGGAGAAGACAATGTTGAGAGGTTGCTTAAAATGATGCCCGAATATCCAAACCTTGTGGCCGACCTTTCTACCCTCACTCAGTTCAACCGCCGCCGGTATCTGCGCAAGGTGCTCAATGACGAGCGACTCAATGGGCGACTCATGTATGGCACGGATTACCCACTGACCAATACCCCCATGGTCACTCCCTGGCAGTATTTCATGAACCTGAAATGGCGACAGCTCCGGCAACTGGCAGGGATCAAAAACTCATGGGATCGCGATGTGAAGCTCAAGACCGCCCTCGGGGTTCCCCGGGAAGTATTCGCCTTCAGCCGGGATTACCTGGGGCTTAATTGATCCTTGATCCTTGATCCTTGATCCTTGGAGTTGAATACCTTATAAAAAAAGTCTACCCGCAAAAAAATGAAATTCCCTTATCTTCTTGGCATCCTCTCCTTCGCATTGATCAGTCAGGCTTCCGGAGCCGGGCTGACTCTGACAGGACGCAGCGCACCCGTAAGTTCAGAGGGTGGCACCTACTCTTTCTTTGTGGAAACATCGTTTAATTGGCTCCTTGAAACGAATGACTGGAGCTGGTCATTCTCTAACAGAACCGGCGACTGGTCGGGTGGGATCGTAACGAGTCCCGAATCGAGTGTTCAATTTGGTAACCAGACTTTTACGTATTACGTTCCACCAAACCTTTCAACCTCATCACGCACCCAACAAATCAGGGTGAGCAAATCCGGGCGCCCCGGTGCCACTCGTTACTTCACTATCACCCAGAACGGAGCAGCAGCGACACTGTCGCTGAGCTCCTCATCCAGCAGTTACGGTGCCAGCGGAAGTGGAGGAGCTCGCAGCTTCACGGTCACTTCCAATACCAGCTGGAGGTGGAGCGGCAAACCGTCCTGGGTCATTACCACTGAATCAACCAGTCAAAGCCGCAACCAGTCCTTCAGTTACTCAGTCTCTGCCAACACCTCACCCAGCTCGCGCAGCGCCACGCTCACCTTTACCACCACATCAGGAGGCAACACTCAAACCCGCACCCATCGCATCACCCAGGATCCCGCACCGTCCCTGTCGCTGAATTCGCAACAACATATACAACCTCCCATCGGCGGCACCTACAGCTTCAATGTCAATTCAAACACTCAATGGAGTTGGAGCAGTAGTGCCGAATGGGTATCAAGCACCGTGCCTAGCACCCAAAGTTTCTCTCGGCCTTTCCAGTATACCCTTGAGCCGAACACCTCAACAAGTGCGCGCATTGCCCAGATCAGTTTTGGCTTCACGATCGGCGATCGCACCGTGTATCAAAATTTTCGCATCACCCAACAAGGAGACACCAAACCTCCTGTAATTAAGCTCACAGGCTCCTCGAGGATGACTGTCGAAGCGGATCGAGACAGTGAATACACCGACCAAGGAGCAACCTGCAGCGATGCTGTTGATGGAAACCTCGATGCAGCCGTGGAGGTTTCCGGCGACGTTATCGACATGCGGCAGCCGGGAACTTACACCATCCTCTACAACTGCCGGGACACCGCGGGTAATAAGGCGACGCAAGTCAAACGACAGGTCACCGTTGTCGATACCACCCCTCCTGTCATTAAGCGCAATGGTTCCAAGACCATATATGTCGAGGCGAATCGGGAAGGCACTTACACTGATCAAGGAGCAACCTGTAGCGACAGCCTCGATGGCAGAATCGATGCGGCCGTGGAGATTTCCGGAGATGTTGTCAATCTGGCACAGCCGGGAACCTACGTTATCCGCTACAACTGTCAGGATGCCGCCGGCAATGAAGCGACCGAGGTAATCCGCACCGTCCATGTCAAGGACACCCTGGGGCCGGTCATCACACTGGTCGGGCCCCCGACGCTGACCATTGAGGCAAGCCGGGAAGCCGAATACACCGATCAAGGTGCCACCTGTCTTGATGAAGTCGACGGGAACCTCAGCCATGCGGTAGAGGTCTCAGGTCAAGTGGTCAACCTGCGCAATCCGGGCACCTACATTATCCGCTACGATTGCCAGGATGCCGCCGGCAATGAAGCTGCCGAGGTGATCCGCACCGTCCATGTCAAGGACACCCTGCCGCCGGTCATTACCCTCAGCGGGGATGACCCGGAAAACACCGAGGCAGGATTTGCCTATGAAGAACCCGGGGCAAATGCCGAGGATGCACTGGACGGCAACGTGGATGTTGTTATCGACCATAGCGGTGTCGATACCGGTATCGTGGGCAACCACTCGGTCACCTACAGTGCAACGGATGCAGCGCAAAACACAGCATTAGCAGGCCGCACCGTTAAGGTCCGTGATACCCTGCCACCGGTGATCAGCCTGCACCTGCAGGATCGCGTGATTCATGTCGGGGAACACGGACAGCTCGGGATCAATGGTGTCATCAACGCTCCCGATGGATTACCGGTGGAGGACGAAAGAAACCCTGGGGACAATGTTACCCCGGTCCCGGGGCCGCGAGGGGAAGGCACTATTAGGGAAACACCATTCACCCAGCCTGACGGCACCCCGGTGATCAGTCGCCAGAAATGGGTGATACGCACAGGTGCCGGGGAGGAAGAGCCACATCTGCCGATTGCCAGGGTCTGGGATCATGGAGATACCGACCTTGAGATATCCACAACAATCACCCTGATCGACCTTGACGGAAACGCCGAGGAAACCGTGGTGAGCGAGGTCGATTTCTCAAGGCGCAGCACCTATCTCTTCCGCTATGATGCCCGGGATAGTGCCGGCAACCACGCCGAGCAGGTGGCCTTTGCCCTGATCATCGATGATCAACAGGCTCCGGTCATCAGCCTTGAGGGCAACGAGCAGGAGATTATTGAGGCAGGCAATGAGTGGACCCTGCCCGGGGCAAGTGCTGGGGATAATATCGATGGGGATCTCAGTGAGAATATCCGCTACCAGGTGGATGAGGTCAGCAATAGTGAAAACCCGGTTCGCCTCGGTGAAGACCTCACCCATGCGCAGGCCTCAGCCCTCATTGATACCTCATCGCCAAGCAAATACCTGGTCACCCTGAGCGTCCATGATCAGGCAGGCATTTACGGCCATAACAATTCCGACAACCAGGCCACTGCCCGCAGGCGTATCCAGGTACGCGACACGCTTCCTCCTGTGATCACCCTGGCCGGAGAACGAATGGTTTTTGTCGAGGCCGGCTTTCCCTATCAAGACGCCGGGGCAACTTCCTCGGATAGGGTTGATGGCAATGTGGAAATATCCATTGATGCTGCCAACATCGATACCAACATCGTGGGCAGCAACACCATCACCTACACGGCAACCGATGCGGCAGGCAATGTGGCCGAACTCACCCGCACGGTGAACGTCATCGTGACCCGCGCCCCGGCCATCACCAATCTGGCCGGTATGGGTGCACCAAACGCACTCAGGGCAGTATCCTTTACATTTGGATCATTCATTAATGCCCGTTATGCCATTGAACGCTCGAGAGATCTCGTGAGGTGGAAATTCCTGCGTGAAGTGCAGAGCAGTGGAAGGACCACCAAGGTTACCATTGATGAACCAGACCGTCTGGATAACGATTGGGAATTCTACAGGGTGCGTGTCCTCAAACCAAAGCTTCCCCTTATTCCCTAGGAGCAAGACGAGGAATCCTCCCTACCACCACACAGGCGAAACGGCAGGGCCAGGACCGGAGCAGAAGTGTTCACCCTCAGCCGGGATTACCTGAGGCCTAATTGATCCTTGATCCTTGATCCTTGATCCTTGATCCTTGATCCTTGATCCTTGATCCTTGGAGTTGAATACCTTATAAAAAAACGATTAACCGCAAAAAATGAAATTTAACTATCTTCTTGGCATCCTCTCCTTCGCATTGATCAGTCAGGCTTCCGGAGTCAGCCTGACTTTGTCCCCAAGCAGCGCATCCGTAAGCCCAAACGGAGGTACCTACTCGTTCTTTGTGAACGAATCACATAGTTCATTGGGTTTGGAAAATGGTAACTGGAACTGGAGCTTCTCTACCCGTAACGGGGACTGGTCGGGTGGGATCGTAACGAGTCCCGAGCCAAATTCCCAAAGCGGTGACCAGACTTTTACTTATTACGTTCCGCCAAACCTATCAACCTCATCACGCACCCAAAGAATCAGGGTTATAAAAGACGGGGGTATATTTGGCGGTGATATTACCCGTTACTTCCAAATCACCCAGGCGGGCTTGACACCGACACTCTCCCTAAGCTCCTCTGCCCGTACCTTCTCTTCCACTGGCGGCGAGGCAAGTGCAAGCGTCTTGGTCAGATCCAACACAACCTGGAAGTGGAGCGGTAAACCGTCCTGGGTCAACACCACCGAACCAACCAGCCAAAGCCGCGACCAGACCTTCAGCTACTCGGTTTCTGCCAACACTTCAAACAGTTCGCGCAGTGCCACCCTGACCTTTACCACCACATCAGGAGGCAACACTCAAACCCGCACCCATCGCATCACACAAGAAGGTGCGCCATACCTTTCGGTGGTCAGTGAAGATGGTTTTCCTGTTACAGGAGGGGATAGCAACATCACGGTCAGCTCCAACACCAGCTGGAGGTGGAGTGGCAAGCCGTCCTGGTTATCCACCACTGAAGCAACCAACCAAAGCGGCACCCAAACTTTCAGCTATACTGTCCAGCCCAATACCTCTACAAATATACGCATTGCCACCCTCACCTTCACCACGACCGGAGCGGGCAATAGGGTCACCCGCACCCATCGCATCACCCAAGATCCGGCACCGAGCCTGTCGCTAACCTCCTCCAGTCGCGACTTTAGTCCGACAAGCGGAAGTTACAGCTTCACGGTCAGCTCCAACACAACATGGAGATGGAGCGGTAAACCCTCCTGGGTCAGCACCGGGGAATCAACCAGCCAAAGTAACACTCAGACTTTCAGCTACAACGTACAGCCCAACACCTCCACCAGTTCGCGCAGTGCCACTCTCACCTTCACTACGACCGGGCCGGGCATCACTCAAACCCGCACGCATCGCATAACTCAGGATGGAGCCGCACCAACCCTGACACTAAGTTCCTCCTCGCGGAGTTATTCCTCCAATGCAGGTTCCAATTCCTTCACTGTCAGCTCCAACACCCGATGGAGCTGGAGTGGTAAGCCGGACTGGGTAACATCCACCGAATCCAGCAGCCAAAGCGGTAACCAGTCCTTCAGCTACTCCGTGAAACCAAACGATGCCACCAGCTCGCGCACTGCCACCCTTACATTCACGGCCACCTCAGGACGCAACACCGTTACGCGCATTCACCGCATCACCCAGAGCGGTGCAGCACCCATCCTGTCTCTTAGTTCCTCCTCACGCAGCTTTTCCGCCAATGGAGGTTCCTCTTCCTTTACTGTCAGCTCCAACACCAACTGGAGCTGGAATGGCAAGCCAAGCTGGGTAACCGCCAACGAATCATCCAGCCAAACCGGTAACCAATCCTTCAGCTACACCGTGCAACCCAACACCTCCACCAGCTCGCGCAGTGTCACGCTTTTCTTCAGGACAACCGGCACCGGCAACACGATCACGCGCACCTACAACATTAGCCAAAGTGCGGCATCAGCGACATTGGCCCTGGACGGGACGACCCATTTACGGGGACCCGAGGCCGGTTCCTACGGGGTCTCTGTCAGTTCCAACACAACCTGGAGGTGGAGTGACAATGCAACCTGGATAACCAGTGGAGAACCAATCAACCAAAGCCGCGACCAGTTATTCAATTATTCACTTCAACCCAATCCATCAATCAACCCGCGCAGTGGAAGAATCACCTTTATCACGACTGTAGGCCCCAACGCCAAAACCCGCTACCTGAACATTACCCAGGAGGGAGCCCAGCCTTCCCTGACACTAAGCTCCCCTTCCAAGGCATTTTCCGCTGCAGGAGGATCTTTCGGTTTCAGTGTCACCTCCAACACCAACTGGCAGTGGAGTGGCAAACCGTTCTGGGTGAAAACCACGGAATCTCCCAGCCAGAGTGGCAACCAGTCATTCAGCTACACCGTTGAGCCAAACACCAAGACGGTCCCCCGCAGCGCAACGCTGACCTTTTCAACCACTACAGGTGATATCGTGGTCAAGGCCCTGTATACCATCACCCAGGAAGCAGCGGAAGACACCCTGCCGCCGGTCATCACACTGGTCGGGCCTCCGACGATGACCATTGAGGCTAACCCAAGTTCCAACTACATCGATGAAGGTGCCACCTGCATGGATGAAGTCGACGGGTTTCTCAATCAGGCAGTTGAAGTCTCCGGCGATGTTGTCAACCTGTCCCGGCCGGGAACCTACATTATCCGCTATAATTGCCAGGATGCCGCCGGCAATGAAGCGACCGAGGTGATCCGCACCGTCCATGTCAAGGACACCCTGCCACCGGTCATCATCCTCGATGGGAACGACACGCTAGATATCGAGGCGGGCTTCCCTTATGAAGAACCCGGGGCAAATGCCGAAGACTCACTGGACGGCAACGTGACTGTCAACATGGACCATAGCGGTGTCGATACCAACGTCGTGGGAAGCCACACGGTCACCTATACGGCAACCGATGCGGCAGGCAATGTGGCCGAACTCACCCGCACGGTGAACGTGATCCTCACCCAAGCGCCAACCATTACCAGCCTGGCCGGTGTGGGTGCACCAAAAGCACTCAGTGCAGTATCCATTACCTTTGCCTCATACCTCAATGCCGGTTATGTCATTGAGTGCTCCAGGGACCTTGAGAATTGGGAAGTGGTGAGCGAGATCCAGGGCGAGGCACAATCCACTACCATCACCATCGATGAGCCGATCCTCGATGGCGGTGCCGTGTTCTACCGGGTGGGGGTTCAGATCAGCCAGGAGGAATAGTTACATCCGGGAATCCTCCCCACCACCACACAGGCGAAACGGCAGGGCCAGGACGGCGAAGAAGGCCAGTCCCAGTATAGCCATCACCCCGATATAGGCAGGCCACGGACCAAGAAAATCCATCAGGGAACCCTCCGCCTTCTCGCGCAAGAATCCGTAGTTTGAGCCGATGAGCAGGTTGACCAGTCCCGCCACGACCATGTAGCCCAGTCCCCAAAACCAGGCGCGGAAGACCGCCCCTCTGGCAGGTCGCCAGCCAAGGCCGATAGGCAGATAGAGGGCGGCAATCACCACGGCGGAATGCAGCTGGAAAAAAGCAAAGAAAGCTGGGCTGGGGAAGGCAAAGCAGGTGGTCGGTGTCAGCAGCGCCTGGAAGGTTCCGGTCAGCCCCCAGAAATAGGTTAGCTCAGCAGCGAGCCTGTTGGCAAAAACCAGGGCAAAGAATCCCGTAACGGCGGCAACGTCACAAAGGTGGAGGGGCAGGATCATGTCGCGGGTAAGCGCAATGTCGCCCCAGATGCGGGCCAGGATATTGGCCGGGTAAGCAGTAATCAAGAGTATAGCCAGAACGGCTTGCGCCCACCCTGCAAAACGGGCCTTGGGATAAAGGCGAGCGGTCAGGATCATCAAAACCGTGAGCACGAGAGTCACCCCCAGAGCGGCAAGGTGCGCGCTGCCGAAAGGCGGCAGAAGCGGCGGATTCCCGGTGGCAATAATAATCACGTGTCCAGGAGCAGCGGTCCGGGCTTACATTCCCAGGAGCCGCTTGGCCTCCTTGAGGAGGAAGTCCGGCTTCTGGAAGGGCTCAGGCCCTACATCCATCCAGCGCAGCCTGCGCTCCCCGTCAATAAGGAACGTGCCGTGCAGCGGCAGGTCTTCAAAGTCATCATAACTGCGGTATGCCTTGAAGGCATTGGTGGAAAGATCCGAATAAAGCGGGAAGGGAAAACGCTTCTCTTCACCGGCACAGAGCTCATGCGCCTTGGCAAGCTCAACAAGCGGCTCGGGTCCGATCGCCGCCAGGCTGATGCCGGCTGCCTTGAAATCACCGGCCATCGGGGCAAAGGCATTAAGCTGTTCGACACAATGTTCGCAATTATGGCCAAGGTAGAAAACCAGGATGACCGGCTTGCCGGAAAAGGAGGAGAGGGAAACGTTTTTTCCATCCTCGGCAATGAGGTCAAAATCAGGAGCCGTCGGCGCCTCATAGGCAAGCGGCCCCAGGTGTGCCAAATCCTCCGGCTTGTCCTTGCCAAAATCCTTCCCGCGCCAGGGCTTGTCACTGCGCCAGTCTTCCGGCTTGCCCAGCCTCTTGGCCACCGGGGAAATTCGGCTGAAGGGAGCCGCATCAAGCTGAATGTGACTTGAGATCTCCTGCAGCTTGGCAAAGGCACCTGCCGCCTCGTCCTTCTTCCCGGACTGCTCCAGCACATGTACCTGCACGGCCAGGGGAACGGTGCGCTTCTCGCTTTCCTTCACTGCCTCCGCGGCAAGCTCCCCGGCCTTGCCCGCCTCACCGTATTCGAGGTGAAGGAGCGCAAGGATACTCTTGGAACGCTTGATTTTTTTTGCCTTCTCATCATCCAGCTTGGCGCCATCGAGTAATTCCAGGTAAACGGTGATCTCCTCCTTGAGGGGGCGCAGTTGCTTTAAGTCCCCATCCACGCCCTTGGTGGCATCCTTGACCATCTTATCGGTGTCCTTCTTGTTTTTCTTTTCCTTCTTCGCCTTTTCCCTGGCCTGATCAGATTGCTTTTTCTTCTTTTCCTCCGCCTCGGCAACCCGCGGTTCAATCTCATCACGCAGGGCGATCAGGTCAGCCTTTTGCTTGAGCCCGAAGTGCGCACGGGCGAGGACCTTGAAACGCACGACCTGCTGGGCAAGCTGATCGGTCGGCTCAAGGTAATGGGACTCGGCAAGCTTGAGTGACTCCTGCCAGCACTCAAAGCGCTCAAGGGTCTCCACCAGGCGCCTGCGCCCATAGGAAGCGGATGAATTGCCTTTCTTGTAATGGTTAAGCTTGGGATGCTGGGGATTGTTGATCATTCCCTTGGCCATCGCCACCGCATCATCAGCCCGGCCAACGTGGTTCCAGTTGCGTATCAGCCACTCGTTGTTGTGCGCATAGTTGTGGATGGTATCCGGCAGCACCCGGTATTCGCCCTGCCGCTTGTGGTCAACCCGGGCGGATGCCTCCTGGTGGTAAGAGGACTCGGGGTAACGCTTCAACTTGTCATAAATGTGCCCGGGCATGTGCCACATGTGGGCAATGGCCGGTGCCGTGGCATGAAGAACACCGGCGGATCCCAGAGCGCGCCTTGGCTTCTTGCCATCCCAGAGATGGATCCGGTAATGGTGAGCCGGATGCTTGGGGTTGACGGCAAAAACCTGGTCCAGCAGGGCATCCACCGACTGACGGCTGCCGATGGGGATTCCCTGACGGCTGAACTCCCAGAGGCGCACCACAAGGAAAGCCTTGGCCTCAATGTCATCAGGATGCTCGTGGATAATGTTTTCCAGGGCCTCGATGAGCTTCTGTTTGCGCGCCTTGGCATCCTTTGGCTCCTCTCCCAGAAAAGCGGACTGAGCCTCAATATAGAGCCGCTCGCGCGGGGTCACCTTGTCCTTCAGCTCCATCGCCTTCTTGATAAACCCCTTGGCACGGCGGGCATTGCCGTTATTGGCCATCGCCATTCCCCAGTAAGCCATCGCACAATTGGGATCCTGTGCGGCAATCTGTCGAAACGTGCGCTCAGCCTCATAGGACCAGAAGCCGTGCAACTGGCCAACGCCCTGGTTGAAAAACTGCTGGCCTTCGGACCACGCAACCGTGACCGGGAAATTTACGTTGCCCGTATCGGCAATTTTCACCGCACTCTGCCTTGGACCTTCATTGAAGGCCTCCCCGGCATGGGAGTGGCCCGGCGCCGGGTCTTCCGCCTTCTCCTCGGCCTTCTTCTCCTCGGCCTTCTTCTCCTCGGCCTTCTTCTCCTCAGCCTTCTTCTCCTCGGCCTTCTTCTCCTCGACCTTCTTCTCCTCGGCTTTCTCCCCAACCTTCTTATCAACCTTTTCCTCTGCCACAGCCAGCCCGGCGGCACCAATCATCGCAATCCAAAACAGAAGACATTTCATAACCAAAAATAATTTCACCCACAGTGTGTGAGCATACCGGGCGCAAAGCAAGCCCCCTGTCATTGATATTGGCTGCAAGGCGCCGTGTATCACCACGGCAAACGCCATCAATACGCCTGCCCTGATGCCACACAAGGGGGAGCGCCCCGCCCTGCAAACGACAGCATGAACGGGATTAATCAGCCCTTACCTAGATAATCATGCCGGCAGCCACCGTCTCATTGGTCTGCTCATCAATCAAAACGAAGCTGCCGGTAATCCGGTTGTCCTTGTAGCTGTCGTAATAAAGGGGTGCCGAGGTGCGCAGCTGCACACAACCGATCTCGTTCAGGCCGAATTCCTGGTCATCCTCGATCTTGTGCAGGGTATTGATATTGATCTTGTAGCTGAGTTCCCTGACGATCGCCTTCACTTCCTTGGTGGTGTGCCTGAGTGCGTATTTGCCGCCGACACGCATTTGCCGGTCGCCAAACCAGCACACCATTGCCCCGATGTCCTGTCCCTGCTCAGGCGGGTTATTGGGCTTAACGATCATGTCGCCCCGGCTGATGTCGATTTCATCCTCCAGGAGGATACTGCAGGATTGCGGGGCAAAGGCCTCGCTAAGCTCACCATCGGCAGTATGAATGGACTTGATCCGCGAGGCAAAACCTGAAGGCTGCACCTGAACCTCGTCACCGGGCTTGAAAACCCCGCCCGCCACGCGCCCCGCGTAGCCGCGGAAATCATGATACTCATCTGAATGCGGACGAATCACCCACTGCACCGGAAAACGCGCCTGCACATGGTTATGGTCCGCACCGATATAAACACTCTCAAGGTGATAGAGCAGGGTAGGGCCCGAATACCAGTCCATGTTCGCGGATTTCTCCACGACATTGTCGCCGTGCAGGGCACTGATCGGCAGGAAGGAGACATCAACAAGGTTATTTAACCTTGAGGAGAATTCCTTGAACCTGGCAACAATGCCCTCGTAAACCTCTTCACTGTAGTCGACAAGGTCCATCTTGTTGACGGCAACCACCACGTGCTGGATGCGCAGCAGGTCGGCGATAAAGGAATGCCTGCAGGTCTGCTCAATGACCCCCTTGCGCGCATCAACCAGGATGATTGCGAGGTTGGCAGTGGAGGCACCGGTAACCATGTTGCGGGTATACTGGATATGACCGGGCGTATCAGCGATAATGAACTTGCGCTTTGGCGTGGCAAAGTATCGATAGGCCACGTCGATGGTGATTCCCTGTTCCCGCTCTGCCTTCAGGCCATCGGTTAAAAGTGCCAGGTTCACATTTTCATCACCACGGCTCCTTGATGACGTCTCAATGGCCTCGAGCTGGTCCTCAAAAATATTCTTTGAGTCGTAAAGCAATCGCCCGATCAGGGTGGATTTCCCGTCATCAACGGATCCGGCGGTGGTAAAGCGCAGGAGGTCAACCGCGGACAATTCGCCGTTTTCCGTCTGGGTGCTTGGCTGGTTATCGGACATGAATCAAGAGCTGTTTAAAAATAACCTTCCTTCTTGCGGTCCTCCATGGCCGTCTCCGAGCGCTTGTCATCTGCCCGTGTGCCGCGCTCGGTCTGCCGCGCGGCTGCCACCTCGGCAATAATGTGGTCCAAGTCCGCAGCTGCGGACTCAACTGCCCCGGTGCAGGTCGCATCTCCAATGGTGCGGAAGCGGACCTGCTTTTTCTCGACTTTCTCATTATCCCGCACAGAAATGAAATCGGTAACCGCAAGCAGTGATCCTGCACGCTCAACAACCTCGCGCTCGTGGGCAAAATACAACCCGGGCAGGTCAATGCCCTCATGCCTGATGTATTCCCACACATCCATTTCCGTCCAGTTTGAAAGCGGGAAGACCCGGAAATGTTCTCCGTGCTGCTTTCGGCCGTTGAAGACATTCCAGAGTTCAGGCCGCTGGTTCTTCGGGTTCCACTGACCGAATGCATCCCGGTGGCTGAAGAAACGTTCCTTGGCCCTCGCCTTCTCCTCATCACGGCGCCCGCCGCCAAGGGCCGCATCATAGTTAGCAGCCTCGAGGGCGTCGAGCAGGGTCACTGTCTGTAATGCATTGCGGCTGGCATCCGCCCCCTTTTCCTCGGTGACCCGCCCGTTATCGATCGAGTCCTGAACCAGGGCCACCTCAAGGCGGGCACCGATCTTCTCCACAAACCTGTCCCGATATTCAATCGTCTCGGGAAAATTGTGGCCAGTGTCCACGTGGAGCAGCGGGAAGGGCAGCCTTGAGGGATGAAATGCCTTAAAGGCAAGGTGCGCCATGACTATGGAGTCCTTGCCGCCGGAAAACAACAAGACGGGTTTTTCAAACTGGGCAGCGGTCTCCCGCAGGACAAAGATCGCCTCACTTTCTAGCTGTTGAATATGGCTGAGCCGGTAGGAATGCATCGTGTCTGAATGCGGTAAGTTAAAAACGTGCCAGGGAATGGTAACTGGAAGAAATGTTCATGAAATATTCTAGATGCCCTGCCCTAGAAAAGTGTGAATACCGCACTCGGTTTTCTCAAATCCCTCCCAGCGCCCGGCACGTTCATCCTGCCCTTCATTAACCGGCCTGGTGCAAGGCCAACACCCTATCGAGCGATAGCCGCGGTCATGAAGCTCATTGTATGGAATGTTCTCCTCCCCGAGGTATTGCCAGACCCTTTCACGCGACCAGTTCACCATCGGGTTAAGCTTCAGAAGATAATGACTGCGCAGCTTATCAAACTCGTAGAGTTCAAGGATGCCGGTATTTTTGCGGTGCTCGGACTGACCACGCCGCACACCGGTAATCCAGACATCCAGCGTTGCCAGCTTGGACTGCAGGGGCAACACCTTGCGCATCTGGCAACACGTATCAGGACGGGTTTTCCAGAGCTCACTGCCCATGGTTTCCGCCTGTTCCTCAAGCGTCTGCTCAGGTGTGATGGACTCGATATCCACAGTCCACAAGTCCTCCAGCCTTTTCTTGAGGGCCGTTGTCTCAGGAAACAGAAGTCCGGTATCGATGGTGAAAATCGGGAAATCAAGCCCGGCCTTGCGTGCATGGTCAATAATGACAAGTCCGGATCCCTGAAAGCTGGTGCCAATGGCTGCCCGGTCACCAAACATTTCCCAGCACCACGATAGAACGTCCTTGAGCGGCTTCTGCTCAAGGCTCTCCGACATGCCGGGAACATCAAGATCCGGCTTGCTATCAAGGGTAAATGCCATTTTTATCGTTGCGGGGAGAGACTATACACCCTATTCCCTATAGGTAAAGTATAGATTAAGATTACACGGTAAAAACCCTTTGGTCCGAGAGTGAATCGCTCCTGCAACAAACTGAAAAGGCCTAGAAAATGCCCATACTATGCGGATTTTCCGCCCGTCTACTCGCCAAGAACGTCACTTGAGTTCTGCAACCGCTTTACATTTACGGCTCGCCGACCTATACTCCGCGCCCCATGCTTGGATTTTTCATCGGATTTTTCACCGTAGTGCTGGCATTAGTCTGCTTGCTGATGGTTTTCATTGTTCTCATGCAGAAACCAAAGCAGGAAGGCCTTGGCGCTGCTTTCGGCGGTGGCGTCATGGACTCGATGTATGGTGCCGACGCCACAAATATTCTCCAGAAGATTACCGTCTGGCTGGCCGTTCTGTTTTTTATCATCACCATGCTGCTGGCCGTTCTGGTTGGAGTGAAACAAAAGTCGAAGATCAACAAGGACCAACTGACCAAGGTGCCGGAAAACACCACAACACAAGGTGCTATCCCAAGTGCCGGCCAGCCGCCCTCACCCACCACTCCGCCGCCAAACACCATTATCACAGATCCAATCGAGATTCCCCCGGCACCAAAGCCTGAGGCGGAACCCTCGGAGCCCGCCGCTGAGGCTCCAAAGCCTGAAGCGGAACCCTCGGAGCCCGCCGCTGAGGCACCAAAGCCTGAGGCGGAACCCTCGGAGCCCGCCGCTGAGGCACCAAAGCCTGAGGCGGAAACAAGCACGCCGAATCCCTGAATGAGCGGGGAGCGGCTATTTCCCCGCCCGCTCATCAAATGAGAGTGACATGGGAAAGAATCAGCCACTACGCCGCTTATCTGGCCTACCGGGCATTTGAAGGCTTGCTCAAGCTCTTGCCCCTTGGCTGCGTATTCTTACTGGGAAAACTCTGTGGCTGGATGGCCTACTATCTCCTGGGTTATTATCGTAATCTGGCACAGCGCAACATGAGGCATGCCTTTGGTGAGGAAAAAACCCAGAGACAAATCCAGCACCTTTCACGACAGGCCTTTATAACGCTCGGTGCAAACCTGCTCAGCAGCATCAAGCTGTCCACGATGAGCGAGGAGGCCATGTACAGGCATGTCCAGTTTGAGGGGGAAGAACATATCAGGGAATGCCTCCGGCAGGGGCGGGGCTGCGTCTACCTCATTGCCCATCTTGGCGCCTGGGAAATACTTGCCCATATGCGCAAGGTCTCTCCCGAGGCGGAGCGTGCCACCATGTACCGGCCGCTGTCCAACCCTTACTTGAACGCCCATATTTTAAAGCGCCGTGAACGTACCGGACTGAAAGCCTTTGACCGCAAGGATGGTTTTGCCGCTCCCATGAAGCACCTCCGCAAGGGCGGCACGATAGGTATCCTCATTGACCAGCATGCAGGAGACCGCGGGCATTGGTGTCCTTTTTTCGGCCGTCTCGCATCGACATCAAGCCTGGCTCCGCTCATGGCCGAGCGCACGGGGGCGGCGATGTTGACGCTCTCTATCATGACCGTGGGTCATGCCAGATGGGAAATGCGCATAGGCAAGGCATTTGAACCGGCCAAGGAAAACTCAATTGCAACGACGACGGCAGAACTAAACCTTTTGATGGAAACAATCATCCGGCAGTCACCCAAGGATTGGTTCTGGGTTCACAACCGATGGAAAACAACGACGCCAAGGTTTTTGCTTACCAAATACCGGCGGGGCTATTCCCTTCCCGAAGGAATGTCCGAGAACGACCTCAAGCCCTTCAAGATCCTGATCCGCTCGCCAAACCCGCTCGGTGATGCATGCATGTCGATACCGGCTGTCCGGGCAATTAAGAGAGGCCGCCCGGATGCCGAGATTACAGTTCTCTGCCCTGAAAATCTAACGACTTTCTGGCAAAGCGAGCAGGATGTTGACCAAGTGATTCCCCTCCCCCCTTCAGCCGGCAACCGCTTGACCGGCATAAAGATCCGTGAGCAGGGGCCCTTTGATGTGGCCATCCTTTTTCCCAACTCAACCCGCAGTGCCATTGAGGCAAAGAAGGGAGGCATCCCCCATATTGTCGGCTACCCGGCAAAATGGCGAAACAGGATGATCCACCAACTCATTACCCCAAGGGATGCTTCATCCGGCCCGCGCCCACACCACGTTACCCATTACCTGAAGATGGCAGAAACCATTGGTGCCGACCTCTCAGACCAGACCATCTTTGATCCCCCTCCGGGAATACCAAGGCCCGGGACAGGACGCATCGCCATCAGTGCAGGTGCGGACTACGGGCCGTCGAAATGCTGGCCCACCGACCGGTTTATTGCGGCTGCAAGGCACATTGCCGAAAGACACCCGGACACACATTTCGTTCTCCTTGGCACAAAATCCGAGACGGAAATCGGGAAAAAGATAGCAGGGGAGCTGGGTGCGGATTGTGAAGACATGACAGGAAAAACCAACCTCAAGGGACTGATGGATGAGCTTAAGCGCTGCGCATTACTGATCACCAATGACACCGGCAGCATGCATCTGGCAGCCCATCTAGGGGTTCCAACCGTTGCAATATTCGGTTCCACCGAGCCAACATGGACCGGCCCGCTGGGCAAAGGTCACGAGGTGCTCCGGCACCATGTTCCGTGCAGTCCCTGCTTTTTGCGCAACTGCCCAATGGATTTCAGCTGCATGAAGAAAATCACGCCCCTTGAGGTTGCCGGTGCTGTCGATGATATTTTCAGGCGACTGGCGTAGCCTGGGTCGGCCTTTTTCCGGTTGTCGCCACAGCTTCCCCGGTTAGAATACACGCGGTTGTCCAGAGAATGTGGATTTTCGACTGACGAACCCGCCAGGGCCTGACGGCAGCAACGGTAGTTTGTTCGAAAATGCCGCTATTCTCTGGCAGCCACTTTTTTTTGCCTCAAATCTTCCCCGCTTAACCGGGGGCATCACCGGAACCATCGAAGTCAAGAAAAGGCATATCGCCCTCACCCTCCCTTATCCTTGGCGACCGGTTGAGCAGCTCGGCGGGAGCACCCCGCATCTCGATGATCATCTTTTCGGGGTTACGCCGGTTCAGCTTGCCGGCAGCGTAGCCCGTGCCGGGGTCGGCAACGTCCGTGTCCCTGACCTCAAAATGGAGATGGGCGGGATAACGGCCTTGAGCCCCTCCAATCGTGCCGATTGCTTCACCCCTCTTGACCAGCATCCCGACAGCAGTATTCACAGAATCAAGGTGGGCATATACCGTCTGGAACAGGCGACGTCCAATACCGCTGCCCGATGCGTGCTCAATGATCACCACGTTGCCCCAGTCATCGGACGCATGAGCGGCATACACAACCCGCCCTGCCGCCACGGAATAGACCAAGTCCCCGAGGTCGGTATCCCCCCCTCCAATGCCGTTGAGGTCATCTGCGAGGTGGTAACTGCCAAAATGCCGGTTAAAGGCCATAAAAGGCTGCGCATTGTATGTCAAAGCCCCATGCTCCGAACCGATGGGGCTATCGAACCGTGTCACCCGTGGCGTGCGCGCAGCGTCAATTGGGCGGACGAAACAGAACCGGCTGTCAGGAACAACAGCATTACCCTGGGTATCAACATATGGACGCCATGCCTTATAATCCTTGAGAATCACCCATTTCTCCGCTACAGGCACCTTATTCAGAGAAATTGCGACCACAACCACCAGCAATACGGCAAAAACAGCAGCCGGAACCGCCACAGACAGCCGCAAACCATCAAGAAAACGTCGTGGTGGCACGTATTTGACGCGACCATTGCGGCGGTGGAATGTAGACACTTAAATAAACTGCCTTATGACTCCGGAAGTGCGAGAAAAAATCCAGGTCCTTTTTGACTTGAAAGGACTGCGCATGACGCGCCCCAGACAGGTGATCCTTGATGCCGCCTTTTCGGATCAGGGAGCGCATTTCACCGCCGACGAGCTATTTGAAAAAGCCAAGGCTCTCGACAGCAAGACGTCCCGTGCGACTCTCTACAGGACGCTGGTGCTACTCGTGGACAGCGGGTTGCTCCACGAGATTGACCTGGGCAAGGGGGTTACCTCATATGATCCCAACTTTATTGACAGTCCGGATCATAATCACCTCATATGCATGGACTGTGCGGAAGTCATCGAGTTTGAAGACCAGCACATGAGCGTTCTCGGTGATTGTGTGACCCGGCGCCTTGGCTTCGCGCCCTCCAACAAGACCATTCAGATTAAAGCCAAGTGCGAAACCCTGCGCCGGACCGGTTCCTGTGCTCACAAGGCTGGCTAGCAACCGTCCAGCCGCAAATCAACAATATTGCCATGTGGAAAGGCCGCTTTAAAGAAGCCACATCTTCCTTGCTGACCCAATACGGGGAATCCGTCTCTTTTGACTGGCGCCTCTACAGGCAGGATATCGCGGGTTCATGCGCCCACGCACGGGCGCTTGAACGCGAAGGAATCATCGACGGCAAGGAACTGGAACAGATTGTTGCGGGACTTGAGGCTATTGAGCGTGAAATTACCTGCGGGGAATTCGAGTTTGATATCCAGCTTGAGGATATCCACATGAACATCGAGGCCGAGCTGACCAGGCGCATCGGCGATGCGGGCGCAAAGTTGCATACTGCCCGCAGCCGCAACGACCAGGTGGCCCTCGACCTGCGCCTCTACTGCCGGGAGCAAACAGAACTGATCACGGGTAAACTGCGCAGGATGCAGGGCGCCCTTGTCAATTGCGGCGAAAAATTCAGGGATGCCGTCCTGCCTGGCTATACTCACCTTCAACGCGGCCAGCCCGTGCTGTTTGCCCACCACCTGCTCGCATACGTGGAGATGCTCGAGCGGGATGCAGGGCGACTGGAAGACGCCCGGGAGCGCATCAACGTGATGCCGCTGGGATCAGGTGCACTTGCCGGCAGCACCATTGCCCTTGATCGCGGTTTTATTGCCGAGCAACTCGGCTTCAAGACAGTCAGCGAGAACAGCATGGATGCGGTCAGTGACCGTGACTTTGTTGCCGAGTTCCTCTTCAACCTGGCCATGATAGGCACTCACCTCTCAAGGCTCAGTGAGGACATGATACTTTGGTGCAGCAGTGAGTTCGGTTTTGTCACTCTTGACGATGCACACACAACGGGGTCCAGCCTCATGCCGCAGAAAAAAAATCCCGACATTGCCGAGCTTACGCGCGGCAAGTCAGGCCGGCTGTATGGCAACCTGATGTCCATGATGACCACCCTCAAGGGATTGCCGATGACCTACAACCGTGACCTGCAGGAAGACAAGCAACCACTGTTTGATTCCATCGACACGGCAAGTGCCGCCCTGGAGATATTCGCGGAGATGATCGCCGGTATGCAGGTCAATGAAGCCACCACCCGCAAAGCCTGCAGCGACCCCATGCTTTTTGCCACTGACATTGCCGATTACCTGGTCAAGAAGGGTGTCCCCTTCCGGGCAGCACATGAAATCGTCGGGAAACTGACTGCTCATTGCCTTGAGAAAAATACCACCTTCCCGGAAATCGAACTGGACACCTACAGGGAATTCTCCGGGCAGTTCGATGAATCCGTTTTCTCCCTCCTCGAGATTGACTCGGCACTTGCCGCAAGGAGTGCAGCAGGGGCACCCTCACCGGAAAACGTGAAGGCCCGGCTCACCTACTGGGCAGGGAAGCTGCAGGGGATATAACCGGCAACCGGGAGCAACCCCGGGACAAAATCTTTCCGATGGGTTGATAATCAATTTATCCGGTTCATCAAAACAACAGCATCATCACGGTTCGTTCATCTGATAAACTCTGCCCCTGATTAATTGCATTTTTCGGGGAGTGGCTTATCAAATTCTCCCGCCCCTGAATCATCGGGGGAGAATGACGTCGCAATGTTTTTCCTGAAGAAATTCATCAAGTTCGGCAGCGGTGCCGCAGCAAAAAAGTTTAAGGACACCGAGAAACCATTTCTCGAGCACCTTGAAGATCTGCGTGGCACCCTCATGAAAGTGGTGGGAACGCTGGTCATCTCCACGATCGTCGCCTTTGTTTTCTACAAGCAACTCATTGACATCATCAACTACCCGGTGGAACAGGCGGGATATGACTCAAGGCTGCTTGTCCTGAGCCCCTTTGAGGGATTCATGAGCGTCCTCAAGATCTGCCTTTACGCCGGCCTGATCTTCTCCTTTCCACTCATCCTCTACTTCATCGGCGAATTTGTCATTCCGGGCCTCAATGAAAAGGAAAAGAAGCTGATTATCCCCGTGGTCCTCATCAGCTTTTTGTTGTTTGCCTCCGGGGTCCTCTTCTCCTATTTCGTCGTTATTCCCAGGGCACTGGAGTTTTTCCAGCAATTCAACGCCGGTGTCGATATATCCACGGAACTCAGGTTCAAATACACGGTCTCTTTCGTGACCATGCTCAGCCTGGTGTTCGGCCTGTGCTTCGAGCTGCCTGTCGTCGTGATGTCACTGGTCAAGCTCGACCTCCTGAACTCCCAAATGATGCGCTCCACGCGTTCCTACGCGATCGTCATCATGTTCGTCCTTGCGGCCGTCATCACACCCACGCCTGACATCTTCACCATGTCATTACTGGCAGGCCCCATGGTGCTTCTCTATGAACTGTGCATATGGATGGCTTGGTGGCTTGAAAGAAAAACCGCAAAGCGTGAGGAACTGGAAAGGGAAGAGGAACGAAAGGCGCTCGTCAAGAGCATGGAAATGCAGAAAAAGCGCGAAAAGGCCAAAGAGGTCCAGAGCACAGACGGGCCGGCGGCAGTATCAGGAACCCGGGAATATGACCCGGAAAACGAGGCGGTCTACCACGATGAAACCGGGGATGACCCGAAAGATGAAAGTGCCGCATTTGACGAATATCACACCGGTCTGCAGGATGATTCATCACCGGTTGACCCCACCAGTGACGCAGTGTGGAACCAGGGCACAGGCGAAGAAAGCGCAAGCGATTCCGGACATGACCATGATGCCGATCACGATGATCACCACGACCCCTATCATTACGATCATGGATATCATGATGACGGCTACTACAGCGGTCCAACTGAGGAATTAAAGCGCTCCCTTCGAGAAGACCTCAAGACGGAACTCAAAGAGGACCTCAAGGCAGAACTCAAGGCAGAACTGAAATCCGAGATTATCAAGGAACTCAAGCAGGCAATGGAGGATGATAAGCAGGAGGACTCCTCCTAATGGATTAAGACCAGGGCCAAGCGGATTAAGACCAAGGCCAAGCCTGACGCGTGCATAAAGCCCGTATGCTCAATCCACGGGTCACGGCAGCCAGGCAGCACCATCCCGGTAAAGTGAAGAAGCAATAAGAAATTGCGGAGGAAAAAATCCCGATTCCAAGGGATAACGGCACTTACGACTTATAACGCAGGCGCTTCTTGTGACGATTGGCACGCATGCGCTTGCGACGCTTATGCTTATTGGTCTTGGTCTTCCTTCTTTTTTTAAGTGAACCCATTGGCTTATATGAGGAGTCCCGGTTAAACCGGGGGCAAGGGCTATACCATCAATCAGGGCTTTCCGCTAGACCTTTTTCCCATTCATTCCCGCCTGTAGGGGCAACAAACCCCGATAAACCAAGGAATTGAGCCCCTTCCGCGTATATTCTTGTCGGCTACAGCACGAGCTTGTTTAAGGGATATTCTATAATTCCCTCTGCCCCCAGGCCCTTTAGTTTCGGGATTAATTCACGCACCACGGCCTCATTTAACACGGTTTCAATGGCCATCCAGTTCTCATCGGCAAGCCTGGACACCGTCGGGTTTCGTAATGCGGGCAGTTTCTCAAGAAAAACATCCAGTTGATCGGCAGGAATGTTCATCTTGAGCCCAACCACATCACGTGCGGCCTGCGCCGCGCCGAGAAGCAGAGCCATATTATCAATCTTGGAACGTTTCCATTCATCCTCAGAGGCTGACTTGTTGGCAATGAACTGGGGAAAGCTCTCCATCAGCGTATCCACAATGCGCAGCTTGTTTGCCCTGAGGGATGACCCGGTCTCCGTGACATCCACGATCGCATCAACGAGTTCCGGGACCTTGACCTCAGTGGCCCCCCAGCTGAATTCCACCTCGGCATTAACACCCTTGCTCTTCAAGAAATCCGTGGTAATGCCCACGCTCTCTGTGGCAATACGCTTGCCCTCAAGGTCCTCGACCCTCTGCACCGGCGAATCCTCGGGAACCACGAGAACCCAGCGCGTCGGGTTAGTTGAAGCACGGCTATAGGCCAGGTCACAAACCACATTCACATCCGCCCTGTTCTCGGCAATCCAATCCTTGCCGGTAATACCACAGTCAAGAAACCCATGATCAACATAACGGCCGATTTCCTGCGCCCGGATCAGGCGAAGTTCCAGTTCGCAATCATCTGAGGTCGGGCGATACGAACGGGAGGAAACATAGATATTCCATCCAGCCTTCTCAAAAAGGTCAAGGGTGGCCTGCTGGAGGCTGCCCTTTGGCAGGCCAAGGGTTAATTTTCGGGATGACATAATAGTGATCGGTTCAGATAACTCGGGGAACCGGTAGGTTGCGCCCACTCACCCAAACTGTCAACGACAGGAAGCAAAAGAGCGCCACAATGCACCCTGTATGACATTCCACGCTAACCCTCCACCCTAAGTCGTACGAAGTAATCGCCGGCCATGTTGGCTTCAAAAGGCATGCGCCAAACTTCCGTCCTAGTACCATCATCGTGCAGTGTGATGGAGTAAGGGAAAACGGTAACCACGTTCCACGTATCGAGATTCTCAGAAAATTCAACGCTATAAGTCAAGTCCTCGGCAGCAATCTGCCGACGGAACGTAAAAGTGATGTAGCTCCCTGCTTGCTCACCACCTTCAACCTGCTGCCTGTTGACCTGTGGAACTCGCCCAACAGATGGCGCCTGAGGATTTGTTGCCAGTGCATATTCCATCAAGTTACTCAATCCATCGCCATCCGCATCACGGTTCCAATCAGCATCATCTGCCAAACCGCTGGCCAGTGCCCAGCTGGAAAAAACGATGCCATCGTCAGTCCCTGGGGAACCTCCCGGGAAGCAGCTGACACGCCATGCTGCCGGGTCCTGATGGTCTCCGGGTTGTGCAGTGGAAGCAACATCCAAGGTAAGGCTGAAGCCATCGCCATCTGCTCCTTCCGGCCAAGGCTGATTATCTCCATAGCGAAACTCCACAATCGGAATACCCGCCCCAAGAGAAAGCCTCAGATTTTCCCCACCGTTATCGAGCCTGTCGTCAGGGTCCCATTCGCCTGCAACAGGCAAGCCCTCACCAAACCGTGACTGGAAAGCTCTCTGGTTTCTTACCACAAGCATGAAATCTCTCGAAGCGATAACCGTACCCGGGACAAAATCAAAATCGATGCCCTTGGTAAAGCGAACATCGGTCAGGTCAATCTCGAGATCGCCGGCATTGTAGATCTCAATGAACTCGAAGTCCGAATCCTGCCATCCCTGCGCCTCTTCTGCTGCAGTGGCTGGCAATGGATGGTAATGAATCTCACTAATACGCAGAGAGGCAATATACGAGCTGATATCCGGACTTGATGCGACAAACTCAACGGGATCCGACCAGTGACTCCAGCGACCCTGGCTGTCCTGGTGCCGGACCCTTGCCCGGTACCTTAAGCCTGGTCGAACAACCCGTGCAGGGTAATCTATGGTGCTCTGAAAATCATCAAGCTCGCCACTTTCCCAGTCCGCATTAATCTCATATTTTGGTCGCTCAACCTTATTCAATTCCTGCGGTAGCGTCACCTCAGCCAATCTCCATTCCATGGCCATAAAACCTGATCCTGAAGGGCTCGAATAACCCGAGGAAACAAAGCGCAGTCCATTGACTGGAAACCCGGGCCGGCCATCATAGGTAATTACCGGAGTATTCGGAATACTCGACTCATCAGCGTTCAAAATATTGGCACGCATGTAGGATCGCTGACTGGAAATGTGCGCCTTTACGTGCTGGACCATGTTCCCGAA
>CACIUL010000021.1 GCA_902589825.1 uncultured Verrucomicrobiota bacterium | reverse complement strand
TCATCCTCTCCCGGTCTCATCGTTACCAATGGAATGAGCAGTTATGCACGGGATGACGCCAACGCCAACTCAGGCTTCATGGTCGAGGTATTCCCAGATGATTTTGGCGACACCACGCACCCCCTGGCCGGGATTGCATTCCAGAAAGATCTCGAGCAGCGCGCCTTCAACCTTGGCGGCGCCGATGGTAAAGCGCCCGCACAACTGCTTGGTGACTTCATGAAGGGAACACCCTCAAGGGAACTGGGTAAAGTCAAACCCTCCTACCGCCCGGGAATCATGCTGACAGACCTGCGTGAATGCCTTCCGGATTACGTGGTAAAAACCATGCAGGAGGCAGTTGCAGGAATCACAAAACAGATCAAGGGATTCAACCGCCATGACGCCATCCTGACAGCGACCGAGACACGATCATCATCCCCATTGCGAATTCTTCGTGATGACAGCATGCAAAGCCCCGCAGCAAAAGGTCTTTATCCGGCTGGTGAAGGTGCCGGTTATGCGGGCGGCATCCTGTCAGCTGCCGCTGACGGGCTCAGGGTTGCCAGCACACTCGCCGGCCAGTGACGAACTGTTTACTTTCCTTGAACCCTTCATCAGGGCAGCAAATTCATTCGGGCTACGGGCCTCTTTTTTGTAAGCTTTCGCACCGATCTCACACCCGGTAAAAATGCAGATCGAACCGTGCCGATTGCTTTGGATTATTCCTTGAAAAGGATACCCCATCGTGAACACCCTCTAACAAAGGCGCTATTTACCGTCAGGATCATTCCATGTCCCCCTTCAGTTATCTCCTTTTCTTCTGCGGCCAGGTCGGCATGATGAGCCTTGCCCGCTTCTTTTTTCAGTGGATTACCAAGTTCTCCACCGGATCGGATGGGAGTCCCGAGTTACTCAGCGGATTTGCCGTCGGAGCAATACTGCTTGGATTCCGGATCTTTGACGGCATCACTGACCCTATAGCCGGCACGGTGAGCGACGCATGGACACGATCTGGCAAGGCGCGTCAGCAACTGCTCTGGGTGTCCCTGCTGCTGCCGGGAACCGGGCTGGTAATTACATTCCTTCCCAATGAGGCAATGCCTGAAACGATGCGCTGGGTCTGCGTGGCCAGTGGCATGTTCATCTTCTTTGTCGGCTACACATTTTATGCCATTCCCTACTGGAGCCTGGTCGGCGATTATTCAAACGGCGACCCGAAACGGCGCAGGATCCTCTCAAATCTCCTGGGCGGCGGAATGGTCGTGGCTACCGGTATAGGCTTTGTGGTCAGCGGCAGTGTCATCAAGGCATTTGGTTATGCTCCGGCCGCGTCAATGTTTGCCATCGGCGGAGCCCTCCTGATGGCAATGCCCTACTTTGCTGCACCCCCGGACTGTAAACCCAATCAATCAGCCCCCGAAGACAATCCGCAGCTGCCGTTCTGGCAAAGCCTGAAGCTTGCATTAAGTCACCGCCGGTTCCTGGCACTGATCGCCCTCTTCGCAGGATCACAGATGTCATTTACCATAATGACTGCAGCCTCCCCTTTTATTGCCGAGGACCTTTTAGGCGGGGACAAAACGGACATTGCGTGGGTAATGGGGCCACTCCTGCTGACTGCTGTGCCGTTTTTCTTCCTGGTACCTGCCGTGTCCCGCCGAATTGGATGGCTTAAGGGAATGCTCTATGCCTCGCTGGGACTGGCCGTGATCTACTCATTGAGTGGTTTTCTGGGCCATACGGTCATTGATTCCCCAATGACCACGGCATCGTTACTCTTCGCCCTAGGAGGCCCAATGGTGGCACTGCTCCTGGGACTGGAGGGTGAAGGCATCGTCGACTGTGCCGAGGAGCGTGGAGGGGCAGCGCGCATTGGTATCTACTGGGGCGTCTTTAACTTCGCCGTGAAAACACTCAATGGAGTCGCATTGCTCGCGGCGATGATCCTGGCAACCATGACAAAGGCCGAAGCCTGGGGAAACACCGCCATTCGTGCAATGTCATTTACTGCAGGGGCATGCCTGCTGGGCGGGATGCTCTGCTACTTCATCATTGCCCCCTCCAAGCAAACGCACGGCGAGGTCAAATAATACCCCATGCCATCCACCTCCCGCCTGCAATGATTGATACCGGTAAAACAAATTACATGAAATGGCTGTGGGGCCTGTTACTGGCCGGCATCATCCTCTGGGCAATCCTTGCTCCCGATTCCAGCCCACAACTACAGGAGTTAATGGACAACATCCAATCCATTGGCCCCTTGGGTATCCTGCTCTTCATCCTTTGCTATGTGGCAGCCACTTTGATCCTTGTTCCCGGCTTCATCCTGACACTCGGTGCCGGTGCCGCATTCGGGCTCTGGAAAGGTTTTATCCTCGTGTCACTGGCATCAACACTTGCCGCCTCCGCGGCTTTCCTGGTGGGGCGTTACCTTGCAGGCAAATGGGTATTGAGAAAAATCGGGCAGGCCCCGCGCATCAATGCCCTCAAGGACGCCATTGAAAGCGAAGGATGGAAAATAGTCGTCCTGACCAGGCTAAGCCCGGCTATTCCCTACACAATGCTAAACTATATCTTCAGCCTCACCTCCCTGAAGTTTACCCACTATGCAATCGCATCATGGATTGGCATGATGCCAGGAACCCTTGCCTACGTATACCTGGGATCACTGGGAAACCTCGATACTGACGGTGAAAAAACGGCAATCGAGTGGATGCTGATTGGTGCGGGAATCATCGCCACGGTGACAGTGACCGTTCTGATCAGCCGCGCTGCCACCAGAGAGATGGCAAAAAAACTGGAGAAGAACTAGGCAAGGGCAATACCCGAGCTGCCTAGCATGAGGTGGGTTCGCCCACGCACAGCTTCACGGCATGCGCCAGCGCCCCTTCCACGAAGCCCAGGCATTCCACTGCCCCCTGGGGCTTGCCGGGCAGCGTGATAACCAGGGAATTTTTCACGACCGCAGCCAGCCCGCGCGAAAGGATCGCATTGGGAGTAATCTCAAAGCTGCGCATGCGCATCAATTCGCCGAACCCGGGTATTTCCAGGCGCATGATTTCACGAACCGCCTCGGGGGTAACGTCCCTGCGGGCGATGCCGGTTCCCCCTGTTGTCAGGATCAGGCCACAACCTTGTGCGCAAAAGGAATTGATCGCCTCCTGAATCCGGACTTTTTCATCAGCAACGACTGCATCGGCAATCACTTGCCAGCCACGCCGCTCGGCCTCGCCCTTGAGTGCCGGTCCCCCGTGATCCTCGTATTCTCCTGCTGCCGCACGGTCAGAAACAGTAATAATCCCGACATTCATTGTTTTTATGTTTTTTCCTTGGATACAACCTCTATCCCCTCAATTACCATGGATTTATCAACCGCCTTGCACATGTCATAGAGGGTAAGGGCCGCAACAGACACGGCAGTAAGCGCTTCCATCTCAACACCGGTCTTGCCCGTTGTCCTCGCACTGGCCACCAGCTCAATTCCCTCTCCATGCAAATGACAGTCAACCTGAACATGCGAAAGGGAGAGTGGGTGGCAAAGTGGAATCAGGTTGGACGTCTGTTTGGCGGCACTGATGCCGGCAAGCTTGGCGGTGACAATCACATCACCTTTCTTCAGACCGTTTTCGCGCACCAGCCGCAATGTGTCACCATTCATACGGACAAATCCGCGGGCACTGGCCACGCGCACCTGGTCAGGCTTGGCGGAAACATCAACCATGGAAACACTCCCGTCGGGATTCACGTGTGAGAATTCATCCATTACCTTTTATCCGCCAATGGCGATCATCTTTCTCCCCGGCTGGTAGTTCTCCCTGAAGTCATGCTCCATCGGCTTGCGTTCAACCACCCGCTCGATGAACTCTATAACCTCAGAGTCACTGGCACCCGCGCGCAGCTCCTTCATCAGGTCAAATTCCAGGTGGCTTCCAAGGCAGGGCCTCAATTTACCATCACATGTCAGGCGCAGCTTGTTGCACGACTCACAAAAACGCGGGTTTGTCATGGCGCCGATGAACCCAACCAGTTGGTCTCTGCCGGGAACCTTGAAATAACTGGCGGGCCCGTTGGTTCTGAAGTCCTCCCTGCGTTCAAGGTTGCCGAGAACCTCCTCGAGACCTCTCCTTGCCTCTGCAACCGGCAGGAAACTTGATTCACTCAGGACATCGCTAATGCTCACCGGCATCAACTCGATAAACCGTAAAAGCAAATCATTCTTATGGGCAAATTCGACCAGTGGTAGCAACTGCTCCTCACTGCGACCACGCATCAGGACAGCATTGATCTTGATACGCTCGAAACCTGCCTGACGGGCAGCATCGATTCCATCAATGACGCGGTCAAAATAGTCCCTGCCGGTAGCGGCCGCGTATGAGGAAGGGTCAAGGGTATCCAGAGAGATATTCACCGTCTTTATTCCTGCAGCAAACAAAGCTTCAGCCGTGTTGCGAAATCCCGGCACCGCCCTTGAAAGCAAGGTGCCATTGGTGGATAGACCCACATCCCGCAGTGCCTTGATCCCACACAACTTCTTCAGGAAAGGAACAACGTCACGCCGTGTCAATGGCTCTCCACCGGTCACACGCACCTTGGTAATACCAAGCTGTGTGGCGATATCAATAACCCGCAGGATTTCCTCATAGGTGAGCACCCCCTCTCTGGGCAACCACTCCTGCAACTCCGCGGGCATGCAGTAACCACAGCGCTCATTACAGCGGTCGGTAATGGAAACCCGCAGGTAGGAAATTCTGTGCCCGTGCTTGTCTTGCATTGTTCAGGAAGGTTGTGAACCGGCCCGTGTTCGGGTATAGTTGGACTGATTTAGCGGTTTTCGCCACCATGAAAATTTCCTTTCTGCATTTATTGATCTGCATGGCCTCCTGCCTGCTGCTGTGCAACTGCACACAAACACTCCAGGACAGGATCGACCGTAACCCCGCCATGTATTCCGCCCTGTCCGGACCACAAAAGCAGGCAGTGGGACAAGGCAAACTCCTGGAAGGGATGAGCAAGGACGCTGTCTACCTGTCATGGGGACGACCAAGCGGCATCAAGGAAATCACACGTGACGGCATTAATTTCGAGAAATGGAGATATACCAGACATATGTCTGTCGTGCACCAGGACGTCCACATCGGCTTTAGCCATGGACACCATCATGGATATTACGGCCCCTTTTACGCGTTCGGCCCGACCATCGAGCACGTGCCCTACACTTCGGCAGTTGTTGAGTTCCGTAACGGCAGTGTCTCCTCCTGGGAACGCGAAAGGCGTTGATTAGGGAAAAAGGTCACTGCGCTTTCAGGGTAACCCCGCGCAACTGCATCAGTTCGTTACCCGGAACATCGATTTTGACCCCGATAACCACCAGCCGGTAGGTCCCTGCCTCCTGGATATCCACGCTTCCTGCCGGAACCTCCTCAAACTTGTCACCAGCACCGGTCTTGACCGGGTTGACCCTGCCCGCAAGCTTCACTTCAAAGGCGCCTCCTCCTCCCTCTGGGGTTGCGGCATTGACCAGGATGTCATATTTTCCGGGAGTGCTGAATTTCACCGGCCAAGCGGCGTAATAACCTGGATTTGACCAGCGAATGATGGCACCGGCACTCTCCTCATACTCAAAGCCCCCCTCCCCGAAAACCAATGCCCTGGCTGCATCCAGGGAAACATCACCACCATTTGCTTCAACCACCTTCGAAAGGCTTGCGGCAATGTCCTTGGATGCTCTCTTGCCGTCATTGGCAAACGAGGCATTCCCGCTAAAGGAATCAGCCAACTCCAGTGCCTCCGAAGAGGCCAGCGTGGCAAGCACTCCGAGCAGGTCAATCTTGTCACCAGGGCGACCTCCCTCAGTGGCTAATAACTCGCCGATGCGCTCCACTTTCTTCTCATCAGGAAGCTCCGAGGTGTTGCCCAGAAGAAAAGTATACGTGCGCAGGGCAAGGGCCTGCATGACCTTGTCTTCATCCTGGTTGCGCGCAATCCGGTAAATCGTCTCAGCAGGCTTGCCGTCCGGCCAGGAACCCAGTCCCCTTAAGGCCTCCTTCCGGGCGGCAGCGTTACTTCCCACAAGAACCTTTTTCAATTCCTTCCATGCCCCCTCACCTCCAAGGTGCCCCAGGATAAAAAGCAGACTCATTCGCAGATCACCCGACGAGGAAGCCCCCTTCAAAGCATCACGAACGGCAATGCTTCGCTTTTCCACATCTGCAATCTTGCGTGAAATCCGGATGATCGCACTCACCAGGGCATTGCGGATCTCCTGGGATGCAGGATCCTCGAGGGCAGTGATTAACATCGTCACATTGTCACGGTTACCCAGTTCCCCCAAGGCATAAATGGCGATATCACTCACATCCCTGTCCTTGTCATTGATGTAGTTAACCAGTGTTGGTACTGCTGAAACGTTGCCGCGTGCCGCAATGATACTGATCAGGCCCTCTCGAATCATCGGCGACACCTTTGGCAACCTGCCAACGATCGCCCGGTCCACCCCGGTCCCCTCCAGCTTTTGCAGGGTGGTCAATGCGGCAACCACGTTATTTTCAGCCCTTTCCTTTATTTCCAATTCCTCAGGGTCTGGTTGGCGAACCGAAGCAATATCATTAATCTTTCCCTCCTGCAATTGGATAAACTCAATAAACAAGGTAACGTCCTCCGCGGTTCCACTCGGCCTTTCAGCCTGATTCAGTTCCATAATACGTTTTACAAGTTTCTCCTCCTTCTCATTTTTCGAATTCGCGTGCCAGATGACAAAAACCAGAGCAGCCAACGCCACCGGGATCGCAATCATGGCCCACATCGGCAGCGGCAACCGTCGGGAACCCGGTTGCGCAGGAGCCATCCCCTCCCCCTCGCCGGCAAGGGGAGTGGTAAGTTGCGCCTTTGGAATTTCCCCACTGGGCATATTGCTTAAGGGGGTTGTTTGTGCCCCGCCGGCAACCGGCAAGGGCTTGGGAAGAGCAGCCTGAGCGGGGGCATCGGCCAGCACCGGACTCACCACTGCCGGCGCACCAGACGGGTTCAGGTTGAGATTAGGAGGGGCAAGCTGCGCAGGAGCACCTGCCATAGCCGGCTGCCCTGCCTGAAAACGATCCAGCGCATCCTGTGCACTGGTAGGACGATCGGACGGGGACAGGCTGATGAGCCACATGACCCAGTCACTCATCCATTCCGGAAGATCCGGGCGCAACTTGGCCAGCGGGGTCACCCTGTTCTGCAGATGGGCAGCCATGACCTGGGGCGCACTTTCCCCATCAAAGGGATACTTTCCCGTCAGGCAGTAATGATAGAGTGCACCAATGGAATAAATGTCTGTGCGCGCGTCCAGCGGAGCGCGTTCAAACTGCTCAGGTGCCATGAAATAAATCGAGCCGAGAATGGCGTCCCCCTGGTCTATGGTCTGGGCAGCAGGCTGCCTGCTGAACTTGGCCAGGCCGAAATCCAGGATCTTGATCTGGAACTTGCCACTGGGTAGCCAGTTAACCATGAGGTTACTGGGCTTTAAATCACGGTGCACAACGCCTGCATGATGGGCAGCAGAAAGTGCCTCCATCGTCTGCAGCACCACATTACGGAAATCCTTCTCCGTTAATGCCCCTCTCTCGACAGTCTTGTCGAAAGTTTCGCCCTTGAGAAACTCCATCACGACAAAAGCTCCCTGTGCATCCTTTCCAACGTCATAAACCGTCACGATGTTCGGGTGCTGCAAAGCCGAAAGCGTGGTCGCCTCCTTGAGCAACTGCTCGGCAGCATCGCTGTCCATCAGGGAAGCCTCGCTGTCCTCGGGAGGCAAGAGCCGCTTCAGGGCAACCTCACGCTTTAACTGCGAGTCAACAGCACGATAAACTGCACCCAGTCCACCCTGGCCGATTTTTTCCTTAATCTGGTAACGTTCACTCATCGGTTTATAGCTGATAGCTTCATTCAATGATCAAAGGCGGGCGCACCTTAACACCCTGCCGTGCCACTTGACCACCGGGAATCTTGCTTTAAGCCTGAATTTGGCTTTTTTTATGTTTTTATGCCTGCCTTTGATGTTATTGCCATACTCCTGACGCTGGCCGCAGTTTTCGGATACGTCAATTTCCGCTTCATCAAGCTGCCGACAACCATTGGCCTGATGCTGCTTGGCCTGCTCTTTTCCCTGCTGGTCATTGCAGCCGGAAAATTCAGCCCGGCCATCACGGAAAGTGCCACCCTTTTTGTAGCCGGCATTGAATTCAATGAAGCGCTGCTTGGCATCATGCTCAGTTACCTGCTTTTTGCGGGGGCCCTCCATGTCAACCTAGGGGACCTGGCCAGCCAAAAAAGGATTATTGCCATCCTTGCCACTGTTGGCGTTGTCTTCTCGACCTTTGTCACCGGCAGCCTCTCCTGGCTGCTGCTCAAGGCCATGGGAATGAATCCCCAATACATTTATTGCCTGCTCTTTGGCGCGCTGATATCACCCACCGATCCTGTTGCTGTCCTCGGAATCCTTAAGAAAGCCGGTGCCCCAAAGTCACTGGAGACAAAAATTACCGGTGAGTCGCTTTTTAACGACGGAGTTGGCGTGGTTGTCTTCCTCTCCCTCCTTGCCGTTGCAACCGGCGAGATGCAGCCCACCATCGGCAATATTTCAACGCTCTTTGCCAAGGAAATCCTTGGCGGGCTACTCCTGGGATTTGCCCTAGGGTTGATTGGCTTCTCCATGCTCAAGAAAATAGACAACTACCAGGTCGAGATTCTCATCACACTCGCCCTTGTAACAGGAGGCTACGCACTGGCCAACCGTTTGCACGTCTCAGGCCCGCTGGCAATGGTCGTTGCCGGCTTGATTATAGGCAACCAGGCCCGCAACCTGGCAATGTCGGGAAAAACCGAAAAACACCTCGACACTTTCTGGGAGCTCATTGATGAGGTCCTCAATGCCATGCTCTTCCTGCTGATCGGACTTGAGGTCCTGATACTCGATTTCCAGGGCGATTATCTTCTCTTCGGGTTGCTGGCCATTCCGCTGACCCTTGCCGTCCGCCTGACAGCCGTGAGCCTGCCGGTCATGCTCCTGAAGCGCACACGGGACTTTTCTCCCGGGGTGATCCGTGCCCTGACCTGGGGAGGCTTGCGTGGAGGCATTTCAGTGGCACTGGCACTCTCATTGCCAAAGGGAGAAAGCCGTGACCTGATCCTCATGGCAACTTACCTCGTGGTAATCTTCAGTATAGCCGTACAGGGAACCACGCTGAAACATTTCCTGCCAAAATCCGAAAAGGCATAGCCTTCCCCCCTTGATCCTGCAGGCAACCAAGCCCGAACTTCAGACCGAAAGATCAATGGATAATTCATCCCCATCCCGGATAACCGGATAGGCCTGAATATCCTCACAGGCAGGGGGAGCCATCACCCCGCCAGTCCGCAAGTCAAACTCCGCACCATGCCACGGGCAGATGACACACTTTTCTCGCGCGTGTACATAGCCCCCAGCCAGTGGAGCATTGGCATGACTGCAACGGTCCTCAAGGGCAAAAACTCGCCATCGATCCTGAAAACCGCAACCCGGTGGCCTTCCACGATGAAACTCTCACCCTTCCCATCAGCAAGGTCATCAGCCCTGCAGACAACATGCCTTTTACCAGCCACCGTCTCTTGTTAATCAAGTTTCTGGTTCCACTCCTCGATACGTCCGGATTGTGTATCAAACAGAGCCTCCGTGGAGTCATGAATCTCAATGCCCGTAATGCTGTCTCCCCCCTCAATGGAATCCACCACGTCCTGCCCGACTGTAACGTGCCCGAAGACGGTATGCATTCCATCAAGGTGCGGGCAAGGAACGTGGGTAATGAAAAACTGGCTGCCGTTGGTACCCGGACCGGCATTGGCCATCGAGAGAATCCCTGGGCGGTCATGCTTAAGGCTAGCCAGGCACTCGTCTTCAAACTTGTAACCGGGCCCACCACTACCCGTGCCGGTAGGGTCTCCGCCCTGGATCATGAAATTGGGTATCACCCGGTGAAAGGTAATGCCGTCATAAAAGCCCCGTGAGGCAAGGTTGAGGAAACTCGCGGCAGTCACGGGAGTATCCCCGGCGTAAACCGTGATATCAATGTTTCCCTTGTCAGTCTTTATAGTAATCTTAATGTCTTCGCTCATAGCAGGATATCGGCAAGGGTGATCCTAGCGATGATCGCCGCTTTGGCAAAGAAAAGCTCTCGATCACGGAAAGAAAAATCCACCATTCCCTGCATACACCGCAGCAGGATATTGCACAGGCAGGGCAACCCTGTGTTAAAACCCCAGGTCACGCCTTACCTCATCGGCCCCCTTGCCCGAAGCACGGATTGCACGCAAGCTCAAGCCTGCCTCACGCTTCGCAAAACGCCTCCCCTGCTCATCCCTGAGGAGGGTATGATGATGCCATTGCGGCACAGGAAAGCCGAGCAGGTGCTGCAGCAGCCGGTGCACATGAGTGGACTCAAGTAGGTCCTCACCACGTGTTACCAATGTCACCCCCTGGGTGGCATCATCCACGCACACGGCGAGGTGATAACTGTTTGCAATGTCCTTACGCGCAAGCACCACGTCTCCAAGTTTCTCCATGCAGACAGGCTGAACACCAATACCAAGGTCTTTCCACTGCAGTTTACCCGCTTTTTCAAGGGCCCTGGAACTATCCAGCCTCAGGGCATGCAATTCACCATTGGCCAACCTTTCCATCCGTACCTCCTCGGGCAGGCTTCTGCATATACCGGGATATGGGATGTCGCCATGCCCGTGTGGTGCGCCGCCGGCAGCAGCAATCTCCCGCATGATATCCTTCCGGGTGCAGAAACATGGATAAAGCAGTCCCTGAGCGTGGAGTTGATCAAGAAAAGACGAGTAAGCATCCTCCCTACCGGACTGGAACATTACCTCACCCGACCACTGGATGCCAAGCCAGGAAAGGTCATCGATGATGCCCTGTGCAAACTCCGGCCTGCAGCGGGTGACATCAATATCCTCAATTCGCAGAAGAAATTTTCCGCCATGCTCTTTTGCCACAGCCTCTGCAAAAAGCGCACTGTATGCATGACCAAGATGCAACCTGCCGGTGGGACTCGGGGCAAATCTGGTGACAGTCATTTTTCTGGTTTCCGATCGCTCCCTTTCATAGCATGGTGTCGGCAATGGCCAAACGTAAACGTCACGCTTTCTTCGATAACGCAATCCTGCTTTTTATCATTGTCCTTATTTTCTGGGGCATCTGGGCCATTGACGAATTGATGGACAACTGGGATGCCAGTGTTCACGGGATCCGCCCGGGCCAGAAGGAAAGTTTATTGGCCATTCTTTTTGCTCCTTTTCTGCACGTCAGCCACGCCCACCTGATCGGCAACACTCTCCCTTTCCTTGCACTGGGTGGTCTCACCCTCCTCAGTGGTCGCAAGCAGTTTATTTTTGTCAGTTTGACCGCAATACTTGTGTCGGGAATCGCCATCTGGTTTCTGGCCGCATCCGGAAAAACACACCTAGGATCAAGCAGCCTGATTTTCGGTTACCTTGGTTTTCTCCTGACGCGCGCCATTTTAAGCCGCGACATGCGCTCGGCTGTGATTGCACTCATCGCCGGCTTCCTTTATGGCGGAATTCTTCTGACCCTGCTGCGTGATCAGACCGGTGTATCCTGGCACGGGCATGCCTTCGGGTTTGCCGGGGGAATCATTGCTGGATGGCTTCTGACTGGAAGCAAGGGCAGCAAGGCGAGAAAGGCCCCTATCAAGATGTAATGGCCGGTTGGTGATTACCAATGGGAAGCTCGCTTGTGCATACGGGAGCATACGCACTTTTTGCCAAGGCAGGCAATTAAGGATCAAGTCCATGCGCAAAGCGCAGAGTGCCTCTGGAAAACGTATCCCTCCGCTTGATGATTGCCTTCAGGCAACCTTTCCCTCACCACGTCGCAGCAGGGCAACCATGACACCTTGAATAATCAACTCACGGGCAGGTGTTAAGTCGGGATACATCTCATTTTCTGCCTGCAGGTACGGTTGCCCATCCTGGATAATAAACCGCTTCAGGGTGGTCTCACCATCAATCAGGGCAGCAACAATATCCCCGTTGCGTGGTTCCCTGAATTCCAGTACCACGCAATCCCCAGAAACAATATGGGCATCAATCATGGAATCTCCGCGGACCCTGAGAGCAAAGGTCTTTGCATTGCGGGGAATTCCAAGTGAACTGATATCAATGGAAAGGCAGCCCTCCTGCTCCTGCTCGGCGTCTGCAGCCATTCCCGCGGCAATGTGGCCATAAATGGGAACATCCACAATCTCTTCCCTCTCCAGTTCCTCAGGAAACACGAGGGCACGCGCCTTCCCGGCAATGCGCTGGATCACCCCCTTTTTCTCAAGGGCCCTGAGATGGCTGACCGCTGCAGTTTGGCTGGCAAAGCCAAAGTGATTCTGAATTTCCCGAGTCGAGGGCATCAACCCGGTCTCGGAATGATAATCACGAAGGTAGTCGAGTAATTGCTGTTGGCGATTTGTAAGCATAAGAACAGTGTTCTAAAGAACAGTTATGCAAAATGACCATTGTGCAAGTCTTTTTTGAAGATAGGGTTTGTTGATATTATGGATAAGTTAACCATTGGGAGCTTTTTCCTTTTGCTGACCTTGGTTTTAAGCATTCAAAAAGATTGTGATGCCCAGGGCAGCGAGAAGCCGCTCCCTATACGGATCGGCTCAGCGCCCTCTTCAGAAATCGGCGCACTGCCCCCGCTCACCAGTGCCATTGGCAAGCGCGCTGCCAAGGCGTTCCTGAAAGGCAACCTGCTTGAGGCGCGCGATGCCTATCTGGAAATCCTTAAGTCTGATCCTGAAAACGCCCCCACCCTTGCCAACCTGGGAGCCACCTTCCTAGAGCTTAAGCAATACAAGCTCGCCAGTGAACACCTGGAAAAAGCACTGCAGGCAAATCCCGCGCTGCATCAGGCACGCACCATTCTCGGCGTTGCCTACCTTCGTTCCGGCGACAGCTACCGGGCAATCTCAGCCTTGAGCCGGGTCGTTGCCGAGAACCCGAGGAATGCACGTGCCCACAATTATCTGGCCGTGGCCACACTGGAAAGAGGCTGGACCACGGCAGCCGAGAGACAACTACAGGAGGCAGTAAGTGCCGATCCCGGCTTTGCCGAGGCACATTACAACCTTGCCATTCGTTACATGGAAAAAAAACCGCCCGCCGTTGAACTCGCCCGCCGGCACTATCAGAGGGCAATTGATCTCGGGGCAACTCCCAGTTCGCGACTGCACACAAGAATCAATTCCGCAAAGAACACCCAGTGACACACCTGACCAATCCGGAACATGCCCGGAAAAACAACCAGCCAGGCCCTTTCTCGGCAATCACCATGCTGCCCGTAATCTTTACCCTCTGCCTGGTCACGGCACCCGGCATACTGCACGGTGAAACCAAGCGCCCAGGACATCACCTGGTCAACACTGCCAACCGGACCTCACAAAAGCCCACCCCTTACCGGCCCAAGTCCCCGCCACCGGCAGTCTCGGGAAAATCAGTAATTGTCCTGGATCCCCACAACGGAGACATCCTGTATGCCAAGAACCCGGACACGCGGCGCCCGATCGCCAGTATCCAGAAGTTGCTGACCGCCCTCGTCGTGCTGGATCGCGGAAACCTCCACTCAAAGGTCAGGGTCGCGGCAAGTGACACCCGGGTAGAGCCCACCAAAATCAATATCCGGACCAACCAGAGCTACAGGAAATCCGACCTCCTGGCCGTTCTGCTGGTACGCAGCGGCAACGATGTTGCCCACTGCCTGGCACGCACTCACTCGGGCAGCCAGGAAAACTTTGCCCGGGCCATGAACGCAAAGGCCAGAAGCCTCGGCATGAAAAATTCGCACTTCAGGAACCCGCACGGCCTGACCCGCAGCGGACAGTATTCAACCGCCCGCGATGCGGCCATCCTCGCCATTGCTGCCTACCGCCACAACACGATCCGTTCCATGACCTCAATCCGCAAGCTGCCCTTCCGCTTTGCCGACGGCAAACAAACCACCTTCACCAACACCAACAAGGTGCTGCACCGCTACTCCTATTGCAACGGTTTGAAGACCGGATACACAAGGGCCAGTGGCAAATGTCTGGCAAGTTCAGCAAGGAAGGGAAACCGTGAAGTGATTGTCGTCATCCTTGGAAGCTCGAGTGCCAATATCTGGGACGATTCGCAAAAACTCCTCCAATGGGGTCTTGGATCCTGAGCCCCTCCAGCAGGGCATGGAGAGTGCTTAATTAAAAATACAAGCCAGGGAGGATTGCAGCCACACCGGAGTGGTGATCCGGGGCCGCCACCTTACCAGCATATTGGAATGGCGCTCCCTTACCGGACCTCATATCCTGCTTAGAATGCCCATGTCAGGTTTTTTTGACTGTTTGACAGCACCTTAAATATCAATAGCATTTAAATAACTGCAGGGTTCTACACTTTTCCCTGTGGCAGCATGGATTCCCAAGCCGCAGAGATGCTCACATTCCGCTGCCCCGCATGCGATACCAGCCTGAGGGTCCCACGGTCTTTGGCCGGTGTCCGCGGTCCTTGCCCGCAGTGCCGGGTTGAGATCAGTGCGCCACAGTTACCCCAAGGCAACGCCCAGTCCCCGCGCCGATCAACCTCAATCCCGGGCCCAACACCCGGGGAAAAAGATGACGATCAAGCCGCGCACGAGGACTATCTGCTCAGCAGTGAGCCGGCAGGTTCTCTTTCGCTTGAAGGCGATTCCCGTCGCACCGACCTGCCGCAGAACACAACGGTCCCATCCCCTATTCATTCCCGCCCAAGAAACATTGACCCGGGTGGTGAACCCTTGACCGCTCCCAGAGATCAAGCCCCGGTCACCACTGACATCAGTCTGCCTTCCCATGCACTACCCGCCCGGACCGGTAAGCCGCAACCGCAGGCAAGCCGCCCCCCCCGCCAAGAAAAAAGCGCAACGCCGCATCAAACTGCACCCTCTCTCACTCATCCTGATCATGTTACTCTCTGCAGGAAGTGGTGTTGTTGCCATGCTCATCATCAATGAGTTCAATGACTCACCACTTAAGCTTTCTGCATTACCCTTCGTGGAACGGAATGTCGGCCAAAATCCCGGCAGGGAACCAGCCTCCCCCAATACCATCCCGCCAACACGAAATCAACCGGCACCCAATCCTTCTGTCCAATCTGCCATTACCCCGCCCTCCCCAGCAGAGAATCCATCTGCCAATGAACCGGCTACACCACCACCTGCAACAACAGTTCCCCCCATTACCGATCTCCCAGCTCCGGAAACCGGGGTCGATGCTGCCCGAGCAGCGCTTGATGCCTTTCTGGCGGCCAACAGCGTGGCAGAAAGGATCAAGCACGTCCAGACCCCGGACTTCGTGACCCCAAAAATGGAGATCTATTACAGCAAATACCCGCTCAATCTCAATGTCACCGGCATCGCCCATGAACTAAGCGAGCAGGTACCGCAAAGTGACCGGCAATTTCACATCTTCAAGCTCATCACCCCACAACACCCTTCCGGCTTCCCGGTGTCTGTCGAGGAAACCATTCATGGTTGCCTGGTGGACTGGACATCATTTGTCCAGTTTCATGACAATCTCCTCGGGAAGTTTATCAGGATTTACCAGCCCCAACCCGATACCTTTCACGCCATTCTCGAGCGGGCACACTATTTCCGCTCGGATGTCCCGGGCCTAGGCTCCAAGTTCTGCTTCCGTATCAAGCCTCCCATACCCGGTTACGAGGGACATGCGTTCATCGGCCATGATTCGCCGCTGGCAGTCCGGGTCGAGCAGAAATTCAAATGGGACAGGATCTATTTCCCTGTCCTTGAGCTGCAATGGGTCAGGACACCTGATGGATTCCGCTACATCGAGATCAAGGATATTGTTCAGGACAGCTGGCGGGCCATTCAGTAGCGGATTTCTCGCCATTGCCTTGCCCGCGGCTCCCTTTGACGGCATATTCTTAACCATGAGATTTTTTGCCGCATTCGTTGCGCTGATTGCCGTGTTTAGCCCATGGGCCTGCGCAAAGGACGCAGAAGCCCCTCCAAACATTATCTTCATCATGGCTGATGATCAGGGATACGGTGATCTTGCATGCTACGGATCAAGGCACCTGCTCACGCCGAATATCGACCGGCTTGCCAGCGAGGGCATGCGCTTCACCCATTGTTATGCAGGCTCTGCTGTCTGCGCCCCCACCCGCTGCGTCTTGATGACGGGAATGCACCCGGGGCACTGTACCCGCCGCGACAATACGGCAACCGGTGCCCTTGATTCATTTAAGGGCAGACCCCTGTTGCCCCTGGATGCCAGCGACACCACCATCGCCTCCTCCCTGCAAAAAGCCGGCTATGCCACGGGCGGATTCGGCAAGTGGGGACTGGGCAATCCCGGAACCACCGGTACTCCGGACAGGCATGGCTTTGACCTTTTCTTCGGCTACCTCGACCAGGTACATGCCCACGATTACTACACCGACCACCTGGTTAAAAACGGTGGTGAAAAAGTCCCCATGAAAAAGGGCACCTACTCGCACATCCCGATCTTTGACACCGCACTGCAGTTTATCCGTGACAACGTCGACAATCCCTTCTTCTGCTATCTCCCGGTCTGCCTGCCCCACGGCAAATATGTCACCCCGAACAATGAAACCTACGCAGGCAAGCCATGGCCGCTGATGGTGAAGAACTACGCCGCCATGATCACCCACCTTGACAGGGATGTCGGCCGTTTAATGGCACTGTTAAAGCAGTTGAAAATCGATGAGAAAACCATCGTTTTCTACACTTCTGACAACGGCCCAAACCCGCCGTTCGTCGAGCCGCTGGAAAGCGCCGGACCGTTCCGGGGCATAAAGCGCAAGCTCACAGAGGGTGGCCTCCGGGTACCCATGATTGCCCGCTGGCCCGGAAAAATCCGCCCGAAAACCGAGAGTGACTTCGTCTGGGGGCATGTCGACTTCTTTGCCACCGCCTGCGAACTGGCGGGCATTAAGCACGGGAAAAAAGACAGTATCTCCATCCTCCCGACCCTGCTTGGAAAAGCGCAACCACAACGCCAACCTCTTTACTGGGAAATCCACCACCCTTTCCAGCAGGCAGTGCGCACCGGGAAATGGAAGGCCCTGCGCTACGGCACAAAGTCTCCGTTAAAACTATTTGATGTCATTTCTGATCCCGGCGAGGCAAAGGACCTGGCCGCTGAGAATCCAGCCATTGTCAGAAACATCGAGGCAATTATGGAAAAGGAGCACACTCCCTCAAGGTTTTTCCCGGCACCCGAGAAACCCAAGAACAGGAAAGCCGGCCGGAAAAAGGGGGCAAAAAAGCAGGCATCTTGAAGTCCCTGAATCAATCAGGGCATTAGCCCTTGATCCTTGAGCACCTTGACTCCGCCCTTTAGCACGAAAACATCGGCAATTCCCACCCTGTTGCGCAACAGGTCGGCAACACGCTTGCTGGCCAAGCACAACTCTGACCCGCAATAAACCACAAAGGGAAGGTCAGCGCGATTGGCCAACTGTGAATAGATGGGCAGCAGCAGGGCATTGAAATCCTCCCGTTCATTGAGCAGGAACGCCCCCTCAACATGCCCCTGCTCATACCGGGCAGCAGGTCTGGCATCAATCCATACCACCTCACCCTCCTTCAGCCAATCAAGCACCTTCTCAATTTCCACCTCCCCTTTGGCAAGCTGTTGAGGATCAAAGTAAAGCGGTGGGCGGTCCGGGTGGAAAAAGTAGATGGAAAAGGCCGCTGTTGCCGACAAGCCGATAATCAAAACGCACTGCAGGAATATCCTCACGACCGGCGTTTCCTTGCGATGCTGAAAAACGCCAACTTTCGCCGATGCTTCTGGATCGCGCAGTCAGTATCAATCTTAAGGAGCCCCAGCATTGGCTTGCCTGTCTCTGCAGGCTTGAGGTAAACCTCATACAAACGCCCCTTCTCTTTCTCAACCACCCTGAATTCAAAACCTTCCCGCGAGCAGGAAACTTCCTTGATATGAACCGGATCTGAATGGGTAACCTTGAGCATATAGGACTTCTCCTTCGGTTCCTCCCCAACCGACCATTGCAGGAGTTCAGGCGTGATGGTTATCACGTCAGGAATGTTGAGAATGGCCATCACGCCGGTACGCTCATTCTCCTCGCTCCCCTTCTCGCGACTGACCAGCGTCAGCGTCTTGCGCTGCAAACCGGTAAAGCTGCCGATGTTGAATACAGCTTCAAGGGTGCCCTTCTCTCCCGGGGCATATGATGACTTATCGGTCTTGGCACTCAGGCAGGCACAGGAAAGGTTTACGTCCTCAATATCGACGTTGCGCTCACCCTCATTGGTGAAATGAAACAGAAAGCTCACCTTCTCATCTGATGGCTTGGAACTAAGCTCGATCTTGCGCTCGGAAAAAGTCAGGCCGCCATTGGCAACCATCGGCAATAGAGCAAAAAAAACGGTCAGTAGGAAACGCATATTACTTGGCCACTATGCATGGAGAGGATATGAATGACAAGTCCCCCGGACATCTACCCTGCTGCGGACGGAAACCACTGATAGAGCATCATGTAGACCAGCACCCCGGTCACGGACACATAAAGCCAAACAGGGTATGTCCATCGGGCCACCCGTTTATGCCGTTCAAACCTCTGCCGCCATGCCGGTATGACCGTCATGATCACCAGCGGCACAACAAGGATCGCAAGCGGGATATGGGTGAAGAGGATCGTCAGGTAAAGCACTTTGGGCCACCCCGGGTGCGTAAAGCGCGTCACCGGGTGGGAATAGTGATAAATCAGGTAGCAGGTCAGGAACACCGCCGACACCACGATCGCCGTGATCATGCACCTAATATGGGCCTTTTTACGACCCTTTTTGATAAACACCAGGCCCGCAATGATAAAGCAGGTAGCCAGAGCATTCAGGGAAGCATTAACAGCAGGAAGGTCACTCAGAGTCATATTCTCTTCAGGAGGATTTTTTGGCCGCGCTCACCGTCTCATCAATGGCTTTCTCCAGGGCAGCTGCACTTGCCGGGTCAAAGGGGTAATACCAGCCACGAATGCGCATCGTGTGATCGACAAGAACCACTCTTGGTTCATGCGTAAAGAGGTCATTCACATTGTTTCTTTGCGACTCAGGGCGCTCCTGTGCAGACATCCAGAAAACCTCCTTCATGTAGCTTTCAAGCGGCTGTGCATCACCGGTAACAAACCACCAGTTATCCCTCACCAGCCCATGCTTCTGTGCAAACCCGTTGAGTTGTGCAGGCTGGTCATGGGTGGGGTCCAGGCTGACCGAGACCACATGGAGAAACGCATCCTCCTTTACCTTGCCGAGTAATTCATCAATGGCAGCACAGACACCGGCGCACTGTCCCGGGCAACGGGTAAAGACATGACTGACCAGCCACACCTTGCCTTCCAGGTCGCTAAAGCGCCTTTTTTCACCTTTGGCATCAATCAACTCCAGATCACGGTCCACCACGCGCTTGAACTGGGTCTTGTCCTTGCCTCTGTTGACTGCAACATTCCCGCTGCTGATATTCCAAAGCACCAGGTAAGCGGCTATTACCAGGACAGCCATGGCACCTAGCCCGTAGACAATTTTTGTTTCCCTGCTCATCACGAATTTTATTCCTGTAGTGGATTGAGTTTATCAAGCAGGTAGCGAATATGGTCCTGGGCAACCTTGTCATTACGCACCTCCCCCTTGGCCCTGCCCTGCCAGTAGATACCGCGAATAAAGGCCTCCTGCTCATCATTGCCTCCGTGAACGAGCGTCACTCGCAATTCACGCGCATAGAGGTCGGTGTCTGTCTTGCGCTCCTTCTCAGGCTTAACGTGCCCTGGATAGCGAAATATCTTGTTCATGTATTTGCGCATGCGCTCACGGTCGCCGGTGAGAAAAATCCATTCCTGCCCGGTATAGCCATGCCTTTGTGCAAAGCTGTTGAGTCTTTCCGGGGTGTCAAGGTCTGGCGCCATGGAAACGCCGACAAGCTTGATCCTGGACTCCGCGGCAAAGGGAACACGCATCGCCTCCATGCGCCGACAGACAGCCAGCGCTTCCTCTTCATCCCCTGCATAGAAGTAACCAACCAGGTAAAGTAACCCATCACGGTTGAACAGCTCCGCCTGCTCTCCCCTGTGGTCATCAGTCCGCAACCGCTCAACTGGCCGAACCTCCGGCGGCTTGCCCTCGGCAAACTGTCGCTCCAGGGTCTTCAGCCAGCTGAACGTGATCAGGATACCACCAAGCATGACGGCAATCAGCACCCAAACACTCCACGGATTGATTCTTGGACTGACTTTCTCGGGCATTCCTTTACCTACACATTGCCTTATATTTCACGTCAAACCAGTACAAACTCTATGGCTGCCACCCCATGATCAACAACCCAAGGCAGACAGGCAAAAACAGCAGCGTGTAGAGGAATAATTTCCGGGCAGCAACACGCGTCCTGTTGAGACGGAAGTTGAAAGCCAAAAAGAGCATCATAATGCCTGCCACACACAATCCGATTACCGCCCACAAACTGACAAAGGAGAAAAAAAGCGGCGCAATCAACAAACACAAAAGGGCAGCACTGAAAACCAAGGCCAGCATTGAGGTGCGGGCACCGCTCTCATCGCCGTTGGACCACATTACAAACCCGGCTTTCTCATACTCGTCACGATACATCCAGTTAATGGCAAGGAAATGAGGTAACTGCCACAGGAAAAGCAGGGCAAACAAGAACCACATCTCGATCCCCACACCCCCCCCGGCGGCAAACCAGCCAATCAGGGGCGGCAGGGCGCCGGCAATGGCACCGACAAGGGTATTCAAGCTGGAAAAACGCTTCGCCGGCGTATAGATAAAAATGTAGATTCCAAGGGTGGCCGCGGCGATTGCCGATGCCTGAAAGTTAACCTTTGCGGCCAAGTGAATAATTCCCAGGGCAGCCAGCAACCACCCAAGGCTAAACGCCCCGGCAACAGGCAGCTTCCTCCTGGGCAACGGACGATCCGCAGTACGGTTCATCCTGGCATCAGCGTCGATTTCCATGAGCTGGTTGAAAACCGAAGCCGCTCCCGCCGCCAATGCGCCACCAATGACCGTGTGCAGCAGGTTTACCCAATCAACACCATGCATTGCCGACCTTGACGCCAGCAAGAAGCCCACCACCGTGGTCACAATCACCAGTATACTCAACCTGGCCTTGGTCAGGGACATGAAGTCCTGCCGGGTAAAAGAGGCACCTGACACTTCCCCTCGTTTGCTGCCGGCTGACTCGCTCACAGGATCTGATCAGGAAATGAAATTTGATGGTTACGCACTCTCTATAAAGTGCCCGGCCATCCGCTGATTACCCATTCCCCAGAAGGTTAATCCCTATCAGGAAGCCTTTGGAGACTCTTCTGCATCTCCCGGCTCTGCTGCAGGCACCTTTTCATCCTTGGGCTTCGGCACATTCTCCTTATACCACGAATCGAAGTCTTCCTGCTGCATCACCTCCATGTAGCCGACCATCCCGCCGTGACCCGCTCCGCATAACTGCCCGCAGATTGTCTGCCACCGGCCTGTGGAAATCGGCTTGAACCACATGTCGGAAACTGATCCAGGTATCGCATCCTGCTGGATACGCATCGGGTGCAGGGAAAGGTTGTGGATCACATCCTTGGAAGTTACAGAGACAATGCATTCACGGTTCACCGGTAAAACAAGTTCCGTATAGACGAAATCATCCTTTGAGTTGATATCCTCCCAGTCAATGCCAAGCGGATTGGCACCACTGATCAGGTCACTTTTCGACAGGCCAAACTTATTATCCGGGCCGGGATAGTGCATGGTCCACTTATACTGCTCGGCAACCGCCCGCACCCTCACGACATCCGGACCACTGGGATAATCGGTAATGCGCTGTGCCCACAAGGGGAAGGCAAACCCCAGAAGAAGGATGGCCTCAACCACCACCACGGCAATCTCTACATGGTGGGAAGCGTGCCCCTGCACCCCGCTATAACTCGCCTTTGGATTCCTTTTTTTGCGGAATCGCATGAGGCAATAGACAAAGAACACACTCCAGCCGACAAGCAACACCGCCACCAGCCAGTGCACCATCTCCAGCATGTGATCCACCATGCTTCCATGCTCAGAGGCAAGTTCCGGCAGACCAATCATTTCGTTGATGATTCCTAGCGTATGCATTGTTCTATCTGGTTCGTCGATATTTAATTAAGATGTTCAGCGATACCTCATGGGCGCTTTGCGGCATTTCTGGCGCACTTTTTGAGGTGGCTCATGAACTTGAAAATGGCCCCAAAGATACCAGCCAGCAGCACCAGCAGGAAAACAATCGCCATGGTCTGCGCCATCTCAGCCTCACTGTTCCCGCTCATGCAGGTTACACAGGCCAGGCAGGTTGGAAGGTCAGGCATCATCACTGGGCAGGGGCAGGGGTTGCTTCCTCGGATTGCTTGATTTTATTCCGGTAAAACCAAACGCCGTAAACGGCGGTAAAAACCCCCAACAGGACGCTCGTAATGGCAAAGGCAAACAACAACAAGCCACTCTCCTCAGGCTGTGCAAAACACCAAGCCCCAAAACCCACAAAACAGAGAGTGGCCAGCGTAATAAACAGGATATGGAATTTCTTAAGTGACAAGGCGAATCGGGTCAGTTGACAACCCGGCTCACCACCGGGTCGTAGAGGGCAAGAAGGGTGAGGAACATCAGTCCAACAGCAAAAAAGACGGTATAGACCATGATCTTGTAAATCATCGGCTTTTCATCCGAGAGGTGCATGAATATGGCGGCAACGAGCCCAGCCTTGACTGTGGCAATCCCCATCCCAACAAGAATACTGGGCGTAATCCATGCCACCACCACGGTGAGGACTGTGCACACCAAAAGGGCGATGCCAATCTTCCAGTAAAGCTTCATGGATTTCAGGATTTCTTCAGGATTATCTGATGCCATGGTAAATGAATCGAATGTTTGTTAATGCCATCTCACTGCCTGCGGTTACATGAGGTAGAGGATTGGGAAAAGGAAAATCCAGACTAGGTCAACAAAGTGCCAGAACAAGCCTCCAACCTCAACACGGTTGGCAAAATGCTCGGGATTTTTCTCGTAGAATTTTTTGCTGCAAAATCCGAAATAGAACAACACAACCGCACCGAAAAGGACATGCAATCCATGGAGACCGGTCAGGGTAAAGTAGATGGCGTAGTAGGTGTTCCATTTCGGGGTAAAGTTTGAATACAGGCGCACCTCATCCCAAGGCACAAGGATTGGTGCTTCGCTCTCAAGGAGCGATCCCTCGGGATCCTTCCATTTCTTGACTGAATGGCTACGCAGGTCGTCGAAATCGGCCTCTTCCCCGTCTTCTTCCTCGACTTGCTTAAGCGCACCAAAGAATATCTTCTCAGCCACCCTCGCATGCTCAGCGGCACTGATATTTGATGCACTGCGCTTGTCATGGCTGGTATCATGCCCAGCAAGGGGAGATTCATCCCCAAGGTATTTCCATACCAGTGAATCCTCGAGTTTCTCGGCATCGCAGGCACGCAGGTCAATACGATCAACAGCATGCAGGAAAAGACCGGGAGTCTTGGCGGAGATGCTGCCTTTCAGGAGGGACTGGTCCCTGAATTTCGCGCCATCTGGAAATGACTTGCGCAGGCTGCCCTTGGAAGTCCTTATGGAGAATGGACTGGACGGGACAAGGATCAGCTGCTTGACCCCCATCGCAGGCAACCAGTCAACCTTCTTCTTCCCTGCATCCCAGTCCTCCTTGAGCGCCTTCTTCAAACCTTCATTGATCCGTGACTCGATTCCCCGGACTTTCTTTACGCTCAAGGCAAAGGACTCGCCTGTCGGCTTGCCGTCGACCACTTCACGAAACTCAGGAATCTCGCCGTCCACCAGCGTGAGGAATTCACCATTGAAGCGCTGTATATCAAGAACCACTTCATTGATTCCCTCATAGATAATGGTGTCATCAATACCATGCCCCTCAACAATGGAGTTATCAGTCAGCTTGATGCCGTAATGGGTAAACTTGGCATTGTACTCAAATCCCTTGTTGATCAGGAAAACCAGGGCACAGAGCACGACAAGCCCCATCCAGATCTGAAACTTCCTGAAATCGCGCAACTTGACATACAGCCAGGCAACCACCACAAAAACCGAGGACAGAATCAGGATAATGGTGTTCACAAACCCGAACGGGACACTCAGCGTTCCCTCAGGCCAGAAATAATCAGGTTCCGCCGCCGCACCCAGTCGCAGGAAGATGTATCCGGAGAAAAGGCCGCCAAACAACATGACCTCTGATGCCAAAAAGAGCCAAATGCCAAGCTTGGCATTCCAAAGGCCTGTATCAGGCCGGGGTTTAACTTCAAAGGGAATCTGCATCCTTTACAGTAGCGGGTTAAAATGGTGTAAATAAAATTTAATGGCCGTCTTCTTCCTGGGCAGCTTCAGGATCCTCTTCGCCAAGAATGACCCCATCAGTGCCTCGTTCAAATTGCGGCGTATAATCGGTCTCATGACCTTCAACACTGTATTCGTATGGGCCCCTGTAAGCGATTGGCTCTGTCACAAAATTGCCGTGCGGAGGCATGTTGGGGGCTGCCCATTCAAGGGTAGTCGCCCGCCACGGGTTGTCACTGTCAGCCTTTCTTCCCTTAAAGATGCTAAAAAAGAAATTAAAGATAAAGGGAAACTGTGCGATGCAAAGCACCCACACGAAGAACGTCATGAAGACATTGAGGTCAATCATCTCGATTGCCTGTCCATCCTTGAAAAGGTTGGCGAAGAATGAACCCTCGTCAAAAATCACCCTGCTTGTAATCTCGTCATACTGAGCCCCTCCGTCATACCAGCGACGATGGAAACCGGTCATCCCCTGAAAAAACATGGGCAGGAAAATTCCATTCATGGCAATGAGTGATGGCCAGAAATGCAGGTGACCAAGTGTATTGTTCATCATCCTTCCGGTTGCCTTTGGGAACCAGTAGTAAATGCCTGCAAAAAGCCCGAAGATGGTTCCCGGCGCCACAATGTAGTGGAAATGGGCAATCACGTAATACGTGTCATGCAGATGGAGGTCTATCAGGTTAAAGGCAAGCGGCAACCCCGTCAGCCCGCCAAAGCCGAACATGGGAAGAAATGCCAGCGCCCAGAGCATCGGTACCGTAAAACGGATCGATCCACCCCAAAGGGAAATAAACAGGCAGGTCAAAAGGATCACCGAAGGAATGGAGATAATTACCGTGGTTGCCTGGAAGAAGGTCGAGACCACGTTGCCCATCCCGGTCAGATACATGTGGTGAGCCCAGACGATAAAGGCAAGGAACCCAAGCACCATGACGGCATAGACCATCGACTTGTAGCCCCAGACAGGCCTGCGGACATTGTTGGGGAGAATTTCACCCACAATGGCAATGGCAGGAAGAATCAGGACATAAACCTCCGGGTGCGCCAGAAACCAGAACAGGTGCTGATAAAGCAGTGGGGAACCTCCTCCGGCAACGTCCAGCAGACCGGCGTCCACACTACCCGCTCCTGAAAAATTCAATCCGGTCGGAATGAAGAAACTCGCTCCCGCCAACCGATCCATGAGCTGCATGATGGCAGCCACCTCGAGAGGCGGGAATGCCAACAGGAGAAGAAAACCGGTAACCAGCATGGCCCAGACAAAAAACGGCATCCGCATCCAGGTCATTCCCCGACAACGCAGGTTGATGATCGTGGTAATAAAATTCACCGCTCCAAGCAGGGATGAGGAAATAAGCAATACCATGCCCAGCAGCCAGAAAGTCTGGCCGGTCCACCAGAGGTTGGGCTCATCGAGTTGCGCGGTGGTGGCAATCGGTGAATACATCGTCCATCCGGCCTCAGCGGCCCCCGATGGCAAGAGGAAACTGGCCAGCATCACAATCCCGCCGAGGAAATAAAACCAGTAGCTTGCCATGTTCAGGCGCGGGAACGCCATGTCAGGCGCACCGATCTGTAGCGGCGTCACAAAGTTTCCGAACGCCCCGAAGGCCAGAGGCACAATTCCCAGGAAGACCATGATCGTGCCGTGCATGGCACCGAACATGTTGTATAGATCGCCCGTGACCAACCCCTGGTCGTTGAGCCAGGACTTATTGAGAAAAGCAGCCAGGATACCCGGTAACTCCTTGTCCGGGTGGGCGATACTCCAGCGCATCACCATCATCAGGTAAAACCCGATGAACAGGAAGATCAGCGCCGTAATGCCGTATTGATAGCCGATGATCTTGTGATCGGTGGAGAAAATATACTTCTTCCAGAAAGGCAACTCATGATGATGATCATCATGTGCGTGCGCATCTGCGGCTTCTGCTGTGGATACTTCGGCCCCCATGGGTTAATTGGTTTCGTTTAATTATACGACTGGTGAACTTAATTGGCTTCGTTGCTCTCTGGAGCTTTATCATCAAGGGAGGATTCTTCCCCTTCACCGGAATCTTCAGATGAGTCAGGATCTCCTCCCGGGCTCATCCAGGCAGGTTGCTCGCCGGCGAGCATCACGTCCGCCCCGGCAAGTTCGCCCACCGTGTATTGCGTGGCCCTGCCACCATGACGGTTGCGGACATCTTCAACCATTTCCTTGGTAATTATTTCATCGGAAATGCCGGCAAACTTTGCCCTCACGTAAGTCATCACCTGCGCTACCCTCAAGTCATTAAGCGCTCCTTTCTGGGCTGGCATTTCCTGCGCCCCGTAGGAAGCCCCATTCACCTTGATGGGACCACGAATCCCATTAAGAATAATTTGAGCCATCCGCTCCGTGCCCTCTGTGACCCACTCTGATTCAACAAGGGGAGGAATCTGTCCTTGTCCCGCCCCGTTGGACTGGTGACAACCATTGCAGACTGCCTTGTATACCGCCTCGCCGGCATTGAAATACTTGTCATATTCAGAGAGTTCAGGGCCGGCAGGAGCAAAATTCGGCGGGGTCTCGGCTCTATAGCCGTTGACCTGCAGGTTGCCAAAATCAAACCCGGCACTCTTTGCCCCCAGATAGCCTCCACCAATAATGAGAACCAGAACACAAATACTGAAGAACCAGAGGGAAAGAGGCTCAAAGCCCGTTTCCGGATCCTTCCTCTCACGGCCAGCCGAGGAGTGTTCCCGCACGCTTTTCTTGTGCTCGTAATCGCGGTTCTCGTTATTCGTGCTCATTGTACTTCCGGCGGCGATTTCAGATCTATTTTGATTTTTCTCCGCCGTCTGCGGCATTTTCTTCCGCTTCCTCTTCCCCGTCAAGGAGCCACGGGGGTAAAGGCTGATCCTTTTTCAACGTCATCAGGTAGCCGACCAGTGCACGCGCATCCTCGCTGGGAATAACCTCAAACCCGGCCCCCGGGTCAAGTTCCCCGGAAAGGGACAATGCATCATCCGAACGCTGTCCGCGCACCTTACGCTTGATGTAAAGATGCCTGAAGGAAGGCATCACGGAGAATTCGCGCTTTGACTGCGGGCTGTAGAGGTGTGCATGATGCCATTGCTCATCATGCCGGTAGCCAGCATTGCTGAGGTCGGGTCCCACCCGTTGCACACCAAGGTAGGCAAAGCGCTCACCAAGGAAGTCCCCCGGGCGTGTCTCACGAATTCTCACGGGATTGTCCCGGGTCCCCTCCTTTCCAAAGCCAGGCCGCCAGGATTCAAAGCCGAAATAAGTCGGGCGAATCATCTGAGTATGGCACGAAGCGCAGCCTTCACGTGCATATACCGCCTGGCCCTGCTGGAAAATATTCGGCGTTCCTGCCGGATAACTTGATTTCGTTCCCAGTTCCTTGTCTTCCCATGTCTGGACCTCCTGTGCCTTCATCTTGGCATGGGGAATCACGACAAGGCAAAGCCATGGGGCGAGGAATGTCGCGGCTAGAGCTAAAACGAAATTGCGGAAAGAAGGCATCTTCAAAAACTCGTTCAGGCTGCGTGATGTTGATGCCCCAGAAGGGCCGGTCCTTCACCGCGCCGTCCAAGGCGCAGGACCATAAGGCCCAGGTGATAGAGGAAAATTAAATTGGAGATAGCAATCGACGCCCATGCCACGGAGACACCAATGGCATAGGGGCGACCGGCACTGACTGCATTCTCCAGCGGGGCGTCAAACTGTGCGTAGGCGGCAGCCTGCCACATGCCGCCAATAAAGTGAAGACCCACAAGAGACACAATCCCATAGGTGGAAAACCAGAAATGCATCTGAATACGCGACCCGCTAATCCATTCACAGCCGACCAGTCGCGGCACAATGAAGTAAATTGCACCGAAAATCGTCAGTGTGAAAAACCCGTAGACGGCAAGTAACTGGAATGCCGTGGTGGTCTGGCTGATCTGGGTGAACTTGCCAAGTGAGAAGAACGCACACAAGGCAGAAAGCACACAGAAGACCGTGAACATCAGGGCACCAACGGCGGTAAAGCGCATGGTAGGGCTGGTTTCCACCAGCTTGTGGTTACCCCTTAATGTCATGTGGTGGTTAATGGCAATTGCAAGCACCGGGACAAGTATCAGGATTAGGGCAACACCGGAAACTGCAGGCATCCAGGCCGGCAGGGGGCCTCCCATCAGCTTTTGTATCCCGGTCCATCCGCCGAGGATGGCCAGGCCCCAGAAACCGATCAAGGAAAGCTGTGAGGAATGCACCGGGCGGCCAAGAATCTTCGGGATGAAGTAATAGGCCGAGGCAAGCCCCAGTGGAACCAGAACCAGGAAAATCATTGAGCTTAGAAACCACGCATTGGTTGCCGCCTTCGCCACCGCTGCCCCCGGCAGGACATGGATAAAGACGTTGGCAGTAATGTAAACCCAAGGGAACCAGAAGCATGCCCCGAGAATATACCATACTGAAATGTATACCTCCCCGGATTCGCGGCGCATGAACATGGTGATCAGCCAAATCACTACGAGGGAATAGGCACCCAGCAGTATGGGCCAAACCGCCTTGGGGAAAGCAAGCCATTCCATTGAGGTCCCGTATCCCGCGAAGATGCCGACAACCCCGATCAGAACGCCGAGGTTCCAGAAATGTCCTGCCACAAGCAAAGTCATTGGGTTTTTTACCTCAGCCCGGCACAGGCGCGCCATCAGCCATATCGCGACACCGATTCCTGCCTGGATCGCCCAGCCATAGACAAGGGCTCCCATAAAAGCGGGATTGGAACGCCCGTAGTTTAAAAAGAACAGCCAGGGGGCATCAAGAAAACCGGGGTAATAGAACTTCACGGACTGGATGAACCCGAGAATAACCGCCACGGTCAGCCAAACAGCTGCACTGGTGAAAAAGAACAAAACCGGCAGGCGCGTTGAACGATCAATGGCAGCGCGCCGCAGAATGTCTTCATCAGCTTTTTTATCGTCAGTCATCGCGTTGGGTTAAAGGTATCTGCAGTCGTCTACTACTTGGTCACTTTGAGTGTTCCAAACATCAAGCGCCAATGCCCAGGAAAAGTGCAAATGTATGGATAATCGCCAGGCTCATCAGGAACGGTAAACTTAATTACCTCTTTGCCGAAGGGATTGACAAGCTTTGTCTTGGCCAGAATATCTGTCGACTCCGGGACATATTGCTTCTTCATGGCCTCGGGATCAGTCAGCATGGCATCTGCCAGTGCGCCAACCTTCTCCTTTGTGCCAGGCTTAAGCAGCAGGAAGTTATGTTGCAGCACATCAGGATTTGAAAAGGTCAGCTCGACACTGCTGCCCGCCTTGAGCGACAACTCCGCCTGCTTGAACTTCATGACCCCGCCGGGAAGGGCATCAATGGCCACCTTGATGACCGGCTTTTCCTTGATCGGCGGATTTTCTGCAGGCTCTTTCGGGTCTTTTTTCTCAGGAGGTGCCGCAGGGGTAGCCGCTGCCTGCTTCTTCATCCACTCCTCGAAGGCCTTGGTTCCAGGGGCAGGTTTTCCGGAATCGCGCTGCTTGCCTAGGGCACCCGCCGCGGCGGCCAGGTCCACTGGCGCGGCATTGAGCTTTTCATCCTGAGCCTTCTCGGCTGCCTCCCTGTATTGGCTGCGTTGCTTGGATGCAGCCTCATATTCTGGGTCATCATCACCTCCTGTCACCTTGTAGGCACAATAACTCAGAAAGCCAAAGGCACAGAACGTGGCAAGCCCCATCCAGAAAGCGAAAAAACGCTTGATCGGCGAGCTGTCTACGCTGGTATCCACGATATAGTTTGTTGTTGATTGGTTAAGGTATTTCCCGGGACTAGGCGCAATGTTAATTGACCAGTCGAATCGATTCAAGGAGCCGGGGATCGCGTGTTGGGTAGATACTGTATTTCCCCATTGAGCGCAGGTAGAGGAAAACCATCAAGCCTGCCACGCTCACAAAGGCAAGGATATCCAGGAGAATGGCACCCGGGATGGTCAACAGCTCCCCGTTAGTGATGGACGGTCCGCGCTCAGGAATCACGATCCAGTAGATATCAATCATGTGGACAAAGAGCACCCAAACGGCGGCGGCACAGATCTGCCGGACATCCTTCTTGGCCTGCTGACGCAACAGGAAAACAAAGGGGACGACAAAATGACCAAAGACAAGGAAAAGGCTCACCAGATACCAGCCCTCGGTGTTGCGCAATATGTAGAACTTGGTCTCCTCAGTGACCTTGGCATACCAATAAAGGAAAAACTGGCTGAATGAGATATACGCCCAGAAAACCGTGAACGCGAACATCAGCTTGCCCATGATATGGTAATGCTGCATCGAAACCACATTGCCAAGGTATCCACGGCTTTTCAGGGCAGTAACTGTGAGGATAATCACTGCCATCGAGCTTAGGGCGGAACCGGCAAAGATATAGACTCCCCACATGGTTGAAAACCATGCGTAATCAAGGCCCATGAGCAGGTCCACGGCAATAAATGTCACGGAGACGGCAAACACAGGAATAAAGCCGCAACTCCACCTGCGCGCCAGGAAGGTAGGACGGACATCCCCCGTTTTGTCCTGGCTTAAAGACCAACGGCGAAGCAGGTAAGCAATCCCTGAAAGGGCAAACGCATAGAAGAAAATCCTCACGAAAAAGAAACCCATCGTGAGGTAAGGAGCCTTGCCCTCAAGCAACACATCGGCTTCACCTATTCTCAAGAGGTGCATCCACTCGTAAAGCGCCTCACGGGGAGTCTCCTGAAAAAGGATCGGAATAAAGAGCAGGAAAGCAAACGGCAACATGTTGGCCAGGTGCTCCATGATCCTGCGCACAGCAATACCCCACCCTGAATTGGAAGCATGGTGCAGCAACACCCAGAACAAGCCGCCTGAGGCAATGGTGAAAAAATAATAACAGGCGAAAAGCCATGAATAGGAAAAGGATTTCTTGACCTGGGCATCACCTCCAAAAAGCAAGATGCCGAGACTGACCAGAAGTCCGATGCCGCCAAGCACTGCAGAACCAAGGATGATCCTTGAAAATTTTGAGACCTCTACCCTTTCCCCTTCAATGGGCAACTTGGCAAGATTTGCTCCGTGATCGGCCATGCTGTTGTGTTGTAAAGGTTGTTATTGGTTATTGAGAGCTTGCTGCGGGCTCACGTCAGCATCTGGCTCCGGCTCTGCCGCACCCTTGTCAGCGGCGGCTTTCTTGACGGCATTCTGCAAGGCACGCACGTAAGCGATGATCGCCCAACGGTCGGCTGCCGGAATGGCACCGCCGTAGGCACCCATCCGGGCCCTGCCTATGGTGATAATTTCAAACAGTTCCCCATCCGGGCGGTATTGTGGGTTGGAGGAGTCGGCAAACTGCGGCATGTGAAGGTTGGCCACTGGCCGCATGTTACCGAAATTGGCAAGGGTTCCCTCACCATCACCGGAAGCACCGTGGCAAATGGCACAATAGATGCCAAATCGCTCCTTGCCGCGTGAGAGCAAGGACTCATCAACGGTAAGCCCGTCGGGCATTCCATCGCCATAATGCTCGCCAATGCGACCCGAGTTAAAGTAACTGCCGGGCAGGCTGAACCCGTCAAGGACAGGGTCACCATCCTCCACCGGTGCATCAGGAATACTGAAGCCCATTGGCAAAACACCGGCCACCGGTTCCCGGGAGCCGACACCGTCGGCAAAGAAACCAGATCTACTCTGTGCATTCACCCTGTCCTGCCTGTCCATGTCGGGAAAAATTTCCACCGGGGTTTCGCTGAACTTGTGCCCGCGCAAGCCGAACATACCCACCACAAGGAGGGCGCCGAGAATCATTGCAAGGAAAAGGTAACGCATGGGCTGTTCTATATCTCGTCCTCTATCAGTTCAATACCCTTGCCGCCAAGCTTCTTGAGCAGTGCGCGGGTTTCCTCCTTGGAAAACTGAGGGTCACGCGCCTCGATGCAGATAAAAAAAGCATCATCTGAAAAGCGGCTGAATTGCTCACTGGTAAAAAGCGGATGATTCCAGCGCGGCAGGCGGTTCAGGATCATGCTCCCAAACAATGCGGTGAAAGCCGAAAAGAGAACCGTTAACTCGAACATCACCGGGAAGAATGCCGGCAGGGTCGTGATGCTCGCCGGCTTGTCCTGAACATAGGTCGGGTAGATGACCACCTGGGTGATGAACTGAAGCAGGAAGGCGGTCAAGGTGCCTGTGGCACCCCCGATAAACACAAACCACGAAAGCGATGACTTGCCAAGACCCATTGCTCCATCAAGGCCATGAATGGGGAAAGGGGAATGCACATCCCAACGCTTGAAGCCGGCATCGCGAACCTTCTCCGCGGCATGGTAGACATCCCTTGCAGTTTCAAACTCAGCAATACAGCCGTGGACTTTCTTCAGTTTACTCAGGTAATTGTTTGGTTGAATTTTAAATATTGATCGGCAATTGCATCACTGCTCTTCGGGATCTTGTATCTCCTCGCCCTCAGAATCATGGGTGAATGTTTCCGGGGGAAGGTAGTGCGGGTCACTCTCCGGCAATACCCCCTTGACCTCGGAAATGGCAATAACCGGGAGGAATCTTAGGAAAAGCAGGAACAGCCCCAAAAACAGGCCAAACGTCCCAATAAAGGTCCAGATCTCCACCTTGCTCGGGTGGTAGAAATCCCACGCGCCCGGCAGGAAATCCTGAGCGATGGAGGTAACAATAATCACAAAACGCTCGAACCACATCCCCGCGTTCACGCACATGCAGACAGCCATGACAATCCACAGGTTATGCCGGCAGTAACGGAACCAGAAAAGCTGCGGGGCAATAACGTTGCAGGTAAACATGCAGATATAGGCCCAGTCGTAATAACCCGTGGTCCTGTTCACGAAAGCAGCCTGCTCATACTTGTTTCCTCCATACCAGGCCACGAAAAGCTCCATAATATAGGCATACCCGACTATCGTCCCGGTCAGCAGGATAATCTTGGCCATGTTGTCGATATGCTTGAAGGTAATCAAGTCCTGCAGTCCATAGATCTTCCGCGCGGGAATCATCAGGGTCAGGACCATGGCAAACCCGCCAAAGATCGCGCCGGCAACAAAGTAAGGAGGGAAAATCGTAGTATGCCACCCCGGCACAATCGATGTCGCGAAGTCAAAGGACACCACGGAGTGCACAGATAGCACCAGGGGCGTTGAGAGTGCTGCCAGTAGCAGGTAAGCCATTTCGTAATGCCGCCACTGGCGGTTTCCACCACGCCAACCCAGGGCAAAAAACCCATAGGCTATCTTCCTGATACGGGTCTTGGCCCGGTCACGCAAAGTGGCAAGATCAGGAATCAGTCCGACATACCAGAAAATCACCGAGACAGTGAAATACGTTGAAACTGCAAACACATCCCAAAGCAGGGGCGACTTGAAGTTCTGCCAGATCCCATTGGCGTTCGGCACAGGGGCAAGGAACCAGACCATCCAGAATCGGCCAACGTGAATCGCCGGGAAGATGCCCGCGCAAATCACCGCAAAGAGCGTCATTGCCTCCGCAGCACGGTTTACGGAAGTACGCCATTTCTGCCGGGTGAGGAACAGGATCGCTGAAATCAGTGTACCAGCATGCCCGATACCAATCCAGAAAACGAAATTGGTAATCGCCCAGCCCCACCCAACGGGGTGATTGTTTCCCCAGACACCAACGCCTGTGGCGACAAGGTAGGCAAGGCAATATCCAAGCACACCCATCAGCACCACGCAGGGCACAAATAAAATCCACCAGAGGAAGGGTTGCCGGTTCTCTACAATGCCACAGATCCGGTTCGTCACCCAACTCATCGGGCGCTCATTCAACACCAGCGGTTCCCGTGCAAGCACGGGGCGTTGAGTGTCAGATGTGGAAGCTTCGGCCATGTTGATATGTTTAGATGATGCGACCGGACAAGCCGGCCAGAAAAATTAGTGGAAGTGTGTACTGATTGTCCCGATCTGTTCGGCACCGGGCATATCCATGTTGGGATTCTTTATACGGGCAAGGTATGTAGTCCGTTCACGCAGGCCGAGATACTTGAGCATCTCGTAATTCCTTGGTGATGCCTTGACCTTGTTGATTGCGGAGTCCTTGTCCGTGAGGTCACCGAAAGTAATCGCGTCACAGGAACAGGCTGATTGGCAGGCAACCTTGATCACGCCGTCAGGCACACGCGTGTCATCTGAATCGCGGGCGATGCGCTTCTGGTTGATCTTGGCCTCCTGAATACGCTGCACGCAGTAGGTGCACTTCTCCATGACACCGCGCATGCGAACCGTCACGTTCGGGTTCTTCTGCAACTGCAGGCTGGGCGCCATGCCCGTTTTGTCCTTGTCACTCAGTGGTCCGCGATAAAGCTGGTCAAGCGGCCTCTTGTTATAGTCAAAGAAGTTAAACCGCCTTGCCTTGTACGGGCAGTTATTGGCACAATAACGGGTCCCGATACAGCGATTGTAGGCCATCGCGTTAAGCCCCTCCTCAGTGTGCACGGTCGCATTGACCGGGCAAACCGTTTCACAGGGCGCTGCTTCACACTGGGTGCAAGAAACCGGTTGCGGCATCAACTGGGGATTTTCAAGGTCTTCATCAGCAATATCCCAATGACCATGATCATCCTCCTTCATGTCAGGGGCAAAATAACGATCCATGCGGATCCAGTGCATTTCCCGGCCGATGATCACCTGGTCCTTGCCGACAATAGGAATGTTGTTTTCCGACTGGCAGGCAATCGTGCAGGCATTGCAACCGTTGCAAAGGTTAAGGTCAATGGCCATTGCCCATTGCTGGTTCTCGTTACCATCAGGTGTCAAATCCTGCCCCCTGTAGACACTGTGGTTGGGCGGAATATGCGAGTCCATGCCCCGTTTCTGGAAAGCAGAGGCGTGTTCCGGGTGAGCCGGGTCATAATGATCCCTCTCATGTTCCAGCTCCTTGATTGTGCCATCCCTGTAAAGGGCGCGACCCTCCATCATGAAATGCTCCTGGGTAAGAGCTATGGGATAGGTCTTGGCACTGTAACCCTCCCGCAATTCAACCTCCTCGGTCACCAGCTCGATTTTGATATCCTCAGCATGAAGGGAACTGCCCGAGGTTCGTAATGCAAACACATCAAACCCGGTAGTCTCCTGGTTATCTTCGCTCTGCATTGGCCAGATGTCCGAGTCCGACTGTGGTGTACCGGCAATTGAGCCGGCATTCACCTGCCCATATCCCATGGAAATACTCACGGAATCCTTGGCGTGCCCGGGCGCCGGAATGATCGGAAAATAGCGCACGACTCCACCGGCATTCACCTTGAGCAGGTGCGCCTTGTCCTCGATCACTAGGTCCTTGTTGGACCATTCCTTGCCGGCTTTCTTGGCAAGTTCCTTGATCGTGGCAAAGCTCATCAGTGCCGCATTGTCCCACACAAGGCTGGTAATGGGATCCGGCAGTTCCTGCAGCCAGCCATTGTTGATGTAACGCCCGTCCCAAACCTTGTTATCAGCCGTGAAAACAAGCTCAAATCCACCCTTGCTCACCTGCAACGCGTCAACCAGTTGCTTGGCAGCCTGCCTGTCCATGTCCTTGGCAGTTGCCTTGTACGCACTGTCCTTAAGGAAACCATTGCGCAACAAGGTATTCCATTGATTTTCACCGGAATTCCCTATAATCGCCGCAAAGGTTTCCTTTACGGCAGAAAGCCCGGCATCTGTATCCCCTGCCGGCTCCTTGTCAGCAAGCAGGTCTGCCAGGAAGGCGATGTCCGATACCCCGTTAAATAACGGGGCAATCATTGGCTGCACCACAGAGTAAGTCCCGTCCGAAGAACGCACATCCCCCCAGCTTTCCAGGTAATGCGCACCGGGAACATGCCAGTCAGCGGCATGAGCCGAGGCGCAGAGATCGCGAACGCCGATGTGAATAGTCGTCTCCACCTTGCTCAGCAAGCCCGCAAAACCTAAATCAGCCGGTGCGCTGTATACCGGATCACTTTCTGCACTGATCACAAGGGTAGACACCTCACCGGCTTTCATCGCAGCGGCCAGCTCGCCGATATTAGCTGATCTTTGAATGTCGGTGGTAACCACCTCAACCGGCTGGGCATCACCGACGTTGCCCAGGGCCACGTTCATGGCGATCACGAGCGCATGGATACCTGCGTCAAGCCGGGGCCCGGCAAGCACAACCCCTTTGCCTCGGGCGCTGAGCAAATCCTTGGCTACACCCTCAATCCACTTACTGCTCAGAACACCCTTGATGCGCTTATCAGATGCGGCAACCAGGGGTCCCGCCAAAGCCACAAGGTCCTTGTCCCCGGTCAGTTCACCGACCTTGGCCGCGATATGGGCAGTAACCAGTGGCAAGTCGCCCACCTTTACAGGACGGCGATGATCCGCCATCCCGCCAGTGACTGTGTATTGATGCTCCAGGACATAGAGGCGATTCATGGAAGAGGCATCAACCTCACCTTCCACATGACGCCTTGCGGAAAAAGTGCAGCTGGCATCATCAGCCACGCGATCGATACCAAGAAAGTCACAACCAATGGAAAGAATCCGGTCAGCCCTTTCAAGGTGAAAACGCAATTCTTTGCGCGCACCGTAAAGCTTTGCCGTGGCGGTTTGCTGCCCCTCGCGATCCACCGCCTCATACTCAAAGAACTTGGCCTTTGGGAACTTCTCCAGAATCTTCACGGCCAGACGCTGTCGCGTCGGCGAGGTTCCGGCTCCATGCAAAAAGGCCAGCCCCTCTCCGCCGGAATCGGCAAGTTGCTTCTTCTTTGCACTGAAGAATGACCGGAACTCTTCACGGGCAACCGGCGCATTCCCTTTTTTATAGGAGCTCGAGCGCTCAGGATCATAGAGATCAAGAATCGATGCGATTGCAAAATGATCAGTGCCTCCACCCGCACCCGGATGCAGCGGGTTGCCCTGCAAGTGAACCGGCCTGCCCTCATGAATCTTGGCAACAATCGGCGTGGCCCCATTAGCCCTTGGCATGGCCGTGGCATAATAGACAGCCTTTCCGGGCACCATCCATTCCACGCTGCCGGCATAAGGTAATATTTTTCCAACCGGCCTGCGGCAGGCTGCCATTCCAAGCCCCGCCAAGGCCGTTGAAGCCCCCATCAGTCGCATGAAGCGGCGCCTTGAGACGCCATCATCCTCATCATGAAGAGCCAGTTCTGCCGCCCCCCGGGGAAATTCACGCTCAAGGCGCTTTTGGTATTCAGCCGTATCGTGCAACTCCCCAAGGCTACGGAATAACCGTTTGCCGGTTGAGGAATCTTCAGGATGGTGCCAAACGCGTTTCACGGAAAGTTAGTTCTGTAGGAGTTGACCTTTGTCTGGAAAATCAGCGATGACATCCCGAGCAATTGTTCGGGGAAGGTGGATGAATTTTCCAGAGCTCCTTGAGGGCCAGGCCTATTTCCTTCTGGCTGAGAGGTTCATCATCCTTGCCGCTCTCTGGACTTGGCAACAATTCCTCAACCCGGTCCTTGGACCCGGTTTTCCCTGCAAGGTAATCGGTGAATTCGTTGCGCGAAAGGTCTTCGGGTTTCCACTTGAGGTTAAACACCTCGCCGAGTGGCCTGAGGTGCTTCTCGGGATTCTTGTGGCAATCAAGGCACCAGCTCATGCTGTGGGACTCCGCATGATGCACGACTCGCATTTCCCCCACGTCGCCATGACAACTGGCGCAACTCACCCCTCGGTTGACGTGTGCAGAGTGATCAAAATAGACATAATCAGGAGCCCGGTGTACACGCACCCACTCCACCGGCTTGCCGTCGTAACCCTCATAATTTTTATCTGCAGCCTTACGAATCGGTTCGAGTTTCGGGCTGCCGCTCTTCACATGTTGATGACAGTTCCAGCAGGTTGATGCCGATGGCACGTTGGCATGGCCTGCATTCTCAACAAAGGAATGACAATAGCGGCAATCCATTCCGAGTTGACCAACGTGCAACTTGTGGTCATAAGGCACCGGCTGATCAGGCTGATAACCCACCCGCGCATACTTCGGCGTAAAGTAATAGCTCACAGCAACACTGACTCCGAGTCCCATGACTCCAAGTGCTACCACGACCTTGAGAGGCATGGTATTCGTCCAGCGCGGAAAGATGTTAGCCATTCGGGGTTTATCTTTGAGGTTCCTATACTAGTTTGTGAAAAATTTCACAAGCGGAAATTCAAAAAATATACAGTATTTTCAAGGAAAGTGACGGATTTTTCCATGCTCGGACATCTCGCACCCCGAAAAAACTTAAAAACCGGCATCTTCCTTACTTTTTGAGCCACTCAGCTTGCTGCAGTCCTCTGAACAAAAGCGCCCATCCCGCTCTTCACAGGAGGAACAGAGAAAAATTCTAAAATTGCAGGGCTTCCAGGCACAGTTCACATACCGCTCACTGGCTACACCGCAATTCCGGCAGGTGGCCACCACTGACGGGTTGGTCGAATTCACCGACACGCCAATTCGTGAATCAAACACATAACACTGGCCTTTAAAGTCCCTTCCCTTGACATCGGGATCCTTGCCATAAGTGACAATCCCCCCATCAAGTTGGTGAACATTCTTGAAGCCTTCCTTCATAAGGAACCCGGAAAGTTTCTCACAACGGATCCCTCCCGTGCAATAAGTCAGGACCGGACGATCCTTGGCATCGGCCAGGTTATTGCGGATCCATTCAGGGAAATCACGAAAATTCTCAACGTCCGGGCAAATCGCCCCCTCGAAGTGCCCCAGGTCAGATTCGTATTTATTGCGTCCGTCGAGAATCAAGGCGCCCTCCTGGTTCATAGCCTCATAGAAATTGGCGGGATCCAGTCGCCTGCCGGTCAGGTTACCCGGATCAATATCCTTTTCCTCACCAAGATTAAGCGTGACGATCTCGGAACGCACCTTCACGGAAAGTTTCTTGAAGGCATGCCCATTGGCATCATCCCCCTTGAATACCAATTTTTCATTACCGGCATCTTCCCGCATAACTTCAATATACCGGTCGGTTGCGGCTCTTTCGCCGGAAACCGTGCCGTTGATCCCCTCTTCGGCCACGATAATCCTGCCAAGCAGTCCCAGGTCCTCACAAAGTTGCCGTTGACGACAGGCGAAGTCATCCGGGTCATCAATAGGCCTGTACAGATAATAGAGAAGAATGCGGTAAGTTTGTTCCATCTCGGGTGGTGAAAGGACCAGTATCCTTCAGGCACAGTCCATGCACAAGGTACTTGCAGGCAGTGCCTGCAGGCGCTCAATGGCAATCTCCTCTCCGCAATTGCTGCACTGGCCGAAATCCGGCCGCATAATGTTGACCAGGGCATTGTGAAGCCGGGCCGATTCATCCTGCAATCGCTGCAATGCTGCCTCATTAACACCCTTATCCTGCATGGCCTCAAGACGCGTCAACCTGCCAAGACCCTTGTCCGGGGAAATCGGCTGCGTGGCATCCCGTAATTGCTCAATGCGCACCTCAACTTCGACAGAGCGCTCAAGAATGCGCTCGCGCAATGCGGTTTTTTCTTCATCAGTCATCCGTTTACTGAAGCAAACTGCTAAGCATCGACAAGGCCAAGGTCAATCTTGCAGTTCGCCTCGAGGGCAACAGATCTGGCCTGCTCAACTTGCCGACCTCACCATAAAGCAGTAATTTAACTCCAGCTTTAGCGCACGACTGCATGTTACCCTGGTTTGCAAAAGGAAAATTTCCCCTCTATCTGGCACCAATGGCCGGAATCACAGACCGGGTATTCCGCTCAATATGCAAGGAACTCGGAGCGGATGTCATGGTCACCGAGTTCGTATCCTCGGAAGGCATCATCCGGCGCGACGATCGCACTCGTAAATATACTGAATTCGACGATGCCCAGCGCCCGGTGGGAGTTCAGTTATTCGGCGCAGACGGCCACCGTATGGCGGAAGCCGCAAAGAAAGTCATTGATTGGAAACAACCCGACTTTATTGACCTGAACTTCGGGTGCCCGGTCAATAAGGTGGTATCAAAAAACGGGGGCTCTTCACTGCTGCGCAATTGCCCGGCATTGGCAGAAGTCGCATCGGCAGTAGTTGCCGGAGTCGGAGACCAGGTTCCGGTTACAGGAAAGATACGTATCGGCTGGGACAGCAACATGATCAATGCCGTCGAGGTAACCGGTATACTGGAAGACTGTGGCATCTCCGCGGTTTCCGTACACGGCAGGACACGTTCGCAGGGTTACAGCGGTGAGGCAGACTGGAGCATCATTGATGCCTGCGCACGCTCCGCCAACATACCTGTCGTGGGTAATGGTGATATCCACTGCGGTCTCGACGTCGAGCAGCGCAAAACGCAAACTGCAGTGCAGGGAGTCATGATAGGCCGAGCCGCCATGCAAAATCCCTGGATCTTCCGTGATGCCAAGCATTACCTCGAGACAGGCCAGCATCCCGAGCCAGTATCAAATACAGAGAGATGGAAGCTCATCACGCGCCATTGCAGGGAAGCCATTGCCTGGGGGCGCTACGGCAATGAATGCAGGACCATGATGGCCATGCGCTCACGGTTGATGGCCTATACAAAGGGACTGCCCGCGGGAAAACGCCTGCGCGCCGCCCTGTGCAGGGTTGAATCTCTTGGCGAACTGGAGGATATCGCCGGAGAATATTTAAATCATCATTCAAAGGCCGCTTCCGGAGACGGCAAATATGTCGCAGCCTGAGCCCACTTGATTCGTTCCCTTTTCCAAAATTCGTTCCCTTTTCCAAAATGCTCGAATACAACCTATACTTCTGGATTATCCTTGTCGCAGTAATCATTATATTCCTCCTCGACCTGGTATCGGAATGGTTCAACCTGAAGGCACTGAAACCGGAACTGCCGGAAGCATTCGGTGATGTCTTTGACGCCGGGAAATATCTGCAGTCGCAGGACTACACGCGTACCACCACCCGTTTTGGCTTCCTGGAGTCGACATACGGCCTTGTATTGTTCCTGACATTCTGGCTGATGGAAGGATTCCCCTGGCTGAACTCCACCATCAGTGCATGGGGGCATGGGGATGTCACCACGGGATTGCTGTTTTTCGGGATTCTTTTTGTCGCCAATGAGATCCTCACCCTTCCCTTTGACCTCTATAACACCTTCAGGATCGAGGACCGGTTTGGGTTCAACAAGACAACGATGCGGACATTTTTCACCGACAAAATCAAGGGTGGAATTCTCGCAGTCATCCTGGGAGGACCAATACTGGCCCTGCTTCTCTGGTTGTTCTCCAGTGAATTTCTGGAGGGAAAGGCATGGTTATGGGGATGGGCAGCCCTCTCGGGATTCTCTCTGCTGATGGCTTACCTGGCTCCCGCAATCATCCTGCCGCTATTCAATAAGTTCGAACCGCTTGAGGATGGCGAGTTGAAGGATTCCATCAATACCATGGCAAATAAATGCCAGTTTCCTCTTACCGAGCTCTCGGTAATGGACGGGTCGAAGCGCTCCAGCAAATCAAATGCCTTCTTTACCGGGTTCGGGAAAAACAAGAAGATTGCCCTCTATGATACGCTCATAGAGAACCATACCACTGCCGAGCTTGTGGCTGTCCTTGCCCACGAAATCGGACACTTCAAGAAAAAGCATATCATTCAAACAATGGTAATTGGTATCCTGCAGACAGGAATCCTCTTTTTTCTTCTCAACCTTTTCATTCAAAACGAACAACTCTCTGCAGCCTTCGGCATCATGCCGCCGGCTGTCTACTGCTCCTTTCTCTTTTTCGCCATGCTTTTCAAGCCGATCAGCAAGGTCCTTTCCGTGGTCATGAGCATTCTCAGCCGACGCAATGAATTCGAGGCGGATGCCTACGCGGCTGAAGTGACCGGTGAAGCCTCTTCCCTGGTTACCGCATTGAAAAAGCTCTCCGCTGACAACCTCAGCAACCTGACTCCGCATCCCTTCTATGTCTTCATGAACTATTCCCACCCTCCGGTAATGGAACGCATCGAAGCCCTGCAGAAGCGCACCCCATAGCGCTTGTCTCACAAAGGAATTGCATTTTTTAGACAAGGTTGGCAAGGAACCTGCTTGAATCCACCCCCCGCTTAAGGCAAAGTTGTCGTGTTGGAACAACGTTTCAATGGCAACACAGCAACTTCATCAATCCCAAAGGCAAACACTCGATCTGCGGCAAAAGCTTGCCCCGCAGATGCAGCAGAGCCTTTCGATCCTTCAGGCAACAGCCCTTGAGCTTAATCACCTGGTAAGCCAGGAACTTGCAGAAAATCCTGTCCTGGAAGAGGAAGCCGTGGACGATGCCCGGGAAAAGGAAAAGCTCGGGGATGAAGAGCGGGAACCTGATGAGGAATTCGAAGAATTATCCAGGCTTGATGAAGATTGGCGCGATGACATGCAGCACAACCGCTCAAATTCATCGCAAACCCAGGAACTGGAAAAGGCACGGCAGCACATGATGGACTCGCTTGTCGAGGCCGAGACACTGTCCGAACACCTCCTCGGACAACTTTCCACATCGGAAGCACATGGGGAAATCCGTGATCTTGCCCTCACGTTGATCGGCCATCTCGACCAGGACGGATTCCTCGCCCAGGGCATCGAGGATATCGCCCTCGAGAGCGGGTTGCCGCTGGCCAAATTGAGTGAAGCAATGGCTTTGCTGCAATCCTTTGACCCGGTTGGTGTGGCAGCCCAGGACCTGCGCGAGTGCCTATTGATCCAATTGCAGAAACTCGGTAAGTCCCATAGCCTTGAATACCGTGTCGTCGACCGTTTTCTTGACGAACTCGCCCGTAAACACTATCCGCTAATTGCCCGAAAACTCAGCGTTAGCCCTGAACAAATCACCGCCGCTGCAGAGTTTATCGCGACCCTGAACCCTAAGCCGGGAAGCTCATTCTCCTCCTCAAGTAACCAGTTCATTACACCGGATATCAGTGTCAATCGTGACGGGGAAGATTACCTCGTAGTCATTCACAATGACAATGTCCCCCACCTCAGGATCAGCAATACTTACAAGGACATGATGTCTGGTGGCAAGGTCAGTCCGGAAGTAAAGGATTACATCATGGGGAAAATCCGGGCCGGCAAGTTCCTTATCCGTTGCATCCAGCAGAGACAGGAGACAATTCGCAGCATTGCCGAGGAAATCGTCAAGCGTCAGCGTGATTTCCTGGACAAGGGTGTCGCTCATCTTCACCCCATGAACATGGCGCAAGTGGCTGAAGTGGTTGGCGTCCATGAAACCACGGTAAGCCGGGCTATTGCGGGTAAATATATCGCCACGCCAAGGGGAGTTTTTGAGATGAAATATTTCTTCAAGTCAGGATACGAGACTGAGACGGGAGCTGCCATGAGCAACACCAGCGTCAAGCAGGAAGTCCTGCTCCTTGTAAAGGCGGAGGATCCCAGAACTCCTCTCAGTGATGACAAGATTGTGAAAAAGCTTTCTGATCAAGGAATTAAAATTGCCCGGCGCACGGTCGCCAAATATCGTGACGAGCTTGACATCCTCCCCAGCCACCTGCGGCGCAGTTATTAAGAGCCCCTTGGCAAGGCAACAAAAACGCGCATATTCACGACTCTATTCAATTGGCACTACTTCCAAGAAAGCTCTTCCAATGATTAATGAAAGCAACGTGCGGGATGTCCTTGGCACGATCAACTACCCGGGTTTCAGCAGGGACATCGTCTCCTTTGGCCTCGTTAAATCAATCCAAATTGAAAACACTGACATTACCGTCAAGGTGGAGCTTGCAACAAGGGATCCCGCCATTGCCCGGCAAATACATTCCGAGGTCCAGGATGCACTCTCCAAAATGGAAGGTGCCGGAAATGTCACACTGGATTTTGAGGTTGTAAATCCGCCGGAAAGAGGAGCTGAAGATGGCATGGTACAAAAGGCGTCCATACCCGGCATCGGCAAAATTATCGCTGTCGCATCAGGTAAAGGTGGAGTGGGCAAGTCCACCGTGGCGGCAAACCTCGCAGTAGCCCTCTCCAAGGCGGAAGGCTCCCCGAGGGTCGGGCTCTGTGACTGTGATCTCTATGGACCGAGCATTGCCCTGATGTTCGGCAAGGAAGACACCCGGCCAATGGCAACCGAGGCAAACGAGATTATTCCCATTGAGGCTCATGGTATCAAGTTAATGTCAATGGGGTTTCTCCTCGATGACCAGTCACCGGTCATCGTGCGCGGTCCGCTTGCAACGAGGTATACGCAGCAGTTCCTTCGCGAATGCGCGTGGGGGGAACTTGATTACCTCGTCATTGACCTGCCCCCAGGAACCGGGGACATCCAGTTAACTGTGGTCCAGACAGTCGCACTCGATGGTGCCGTTATCGTGACAACTCCCCAGGAAATCGCCCTTATTGATGCCCGCAAGGCGTCCTCAATGTTTGCCAAGGTCAATGTCCCCATCCTTGGGGTTATCGAGAACATGAGTAGTTTCCTCTGCCCTTCCGACGGCACACAATACGCAATATTTGGTGAAGGCGGGGGAGAAAAAGAAGCCCTTCGCCTAGGAGTCCCCCTTCTCGGCAAGATTCCCATAGAAATGGAAACCCGGGAAGCGGGAGACACCGGCATCCCGGTGGCACTCGGAAGCAGTGAGACCGCTCAAGCCTTCCATCAAATAGCGGGAAGGCTGGCCGGAAACCCGGCAACTTCCCGTAGCTGAGCCACGCATTTAACAGGTCTGAAATTCCCTGCCGGCAATGTCCTGCTTGTGCGGTATTTTTATCCTATAACCTTGTGGTAATGATCAAGGCACTATCCTTTCTTACAAGGCAGCCCTGATGTTGCCAACCCCAACAAAACGAAAGGATAGAAATGAAAAAGTTCCTGGCTTTCCTGGCCTTATCAATGCTGGCAATGACCGTTATCGGTGCGCAAACTTCCGAAGTGGAATCCGCACTCAAGCGCTATGCTGAGTTGCGACCCGGGGAAAAGGATCTCGCGATGTATCGAATTGACTGGGCTCCCTCCCTTGAGGAAGCACAGTCAAGGGCTCTCAAGGAAAACCGCCCGGTGTTTTTGGTCATCATCCACGCCAAGTATGGGGACCTGTCCTCGGGCCACTGCTGAGCCACCGCCACGCAGGTCCGTGGGGCCTCGCTCATCGATCCCCAGGTGGTTAGCCTGTTGCGCCCCTTTATTGCCGCCTCCTGGCATGGACACCGCAATGACCCTGACCTTCCCGATGCCGTGCGCACAGTCTGGCGCGAGAAGTTTGGCCGACAGAGTGGCAACGGTCCCGGATTGCGCGGAAAACAGAGCAATGTTGATCTGGCAGTCCTTGATGCCAAGGGGAACCTTGTTCACTGGTTTGATGGCTTCCGCCGCATGGGCGGACAATCCTTCCCGAACGGGCAAAGGCATGAATCGCTCGGTGACTACACAGCCCGCGAACTGCAAAAAGCCACTGCTGAATTGCACCTGGCAGGCACGCCGACAGAAGAGCACCCACTGAAATTGCCCGATCCCGGTCGATCGGGGATGCGGGTATTCATCAGCCTGCTTGAAGAGCGCATGAGGGCATACCGTGCCCCCGTTGTAGAGGCTGTTAACCTGACCAGGAATGACTGGAAGCCCCTTGCATACCCGGACCGGGAAAAAAACATTGAGGCATCCTTACTCAAGAAATGGCTATCCCAGGTGTATCCGCCAGGAGTCATGGAACGCACCGACCCACAGACAAAACAAGTCTACCGGATCAGCAGGATCAAGGGCAACCTGACCCTGGAACCCGCAGGCACTTTTAACAACATGCGCTATGCCCTTTTAACCGGCAGGATCATCCTGACCGACGAGGGACCGGATGACTTTTCTTACGAAGGTGACATCGAGATCGTCCTCACCTACAGCAAAACCCGGTCCATGCCGCAATCACTTCGCGGCATATTTGACGGAATCTATCCACGCTACAACCCGACGAATCGTTCATTCAGGGAGATTCCTCTTCAGGCTGCCTTTGAAGCCCTTCCCATGGTTGACAAAAATCCTTAGAGATTTTCAGGCAAACTTGCGAAAGCCAATCACTGTTTAGCGAACCGGAACCCAAAAGGCAGGAGCCTCTCAATATCGAGAACATCACCCAGGAAGCCCTCTTCGCCTGAATCACAGATAATCAGCGTATCCTCATCGGCAAACTCCCTGATCACCTGCCGGCACAAACCGCAAGGCGAACGTTGACTGAGGGGCATTTCCAATGTGGCCGGAGTTGAAACGGCCAGAAGGCTGATCTTGCGAAACTCCTGCGCCGAGGCACCGACTATCGCCGCACGCTCGGCACAAATCGTGCCGCCGAAAGAACTATTCTCCACATTTGACCCGGCAAAAATTCTTTTTCCGGGATCATCTTTCATTATCACGGCTGCACCAACGCGAAACCTTGAAAAGGGCGCATAGGCACCATCCGCAGCACTCCGTGCTGCAGAAACGAGTTGCTCAGCCATCTGCTCGTCTACCTGGACTGATTTCTCCTCCAGCAAATAACCGGGAACACGGAGCTTGCCGGAACCTGTCGCAAGACAGGCTTCTCCGGATTCAATTGCAGGCAGGGTAATCGTTGTCATCAGGCCTGCAAGCTACCCCTGCATCAAGTTGATCAAAAGCATTAATCCTCTTTTCCATGGACTTGATGGGATCCCCTTTTCGGGAAACATTGTCCACGAATTCCGGTCCACCCACTAAACATGAGCAGAAAAAAAATCCCGTGGCAAATCCTCTTCCTCTTCTCCCCGCTACTTGCCCTTGAATCCTCGGCACTTCCACCCGCCAATGTCCTGTTGATTGTCTCCGATGACCAGGGCTATAACGACATCGGACTCATCAATCCGGATATTATCACGCCGAACATTGACCGCCTTGCCAGGGAGGGGATACGCCTGACCAACTTCTACGTAAGTTGGCCAGCATGCACTCCCTCCCGCGGTAGCCTGATGACCGGACGTTACCCTCAACGCAACGGTATACATGACATGATCCGCAATGAGGCCCCCGACTACGGCTATCAATACAAATCAAGGGAGGAATACGAGACCACATGGGAATGGATAGGCGGCATGGATCAACGTGAGGTCATGATCCCGACAATGCTTAAGCCAAAGGGATTCAAAAGTGCCGTTTACGGAAAGTGGGATTTGGGAGCACTCCGCAGATATCTGCCCACATCGCGTGGATTTGACGAATTTTACGGCTTCGTGAATACCGGTATCGATTACTACACCCACGAGCGCTATGGGATGCACAGTATGTTTCGTAACGAATTACGGACAAAAGAAGACCAA
>CACIUL010000020.1 GCA_902589825.1 uncultured Verrucomicrobiota bacterium | reverse complement strand
GTCGCAATAGGACCGGGTGTCGGGCACGACAGCAATGGTGGACGGCTTGGTTCAATCAAGATCCTACTCATTCGCTGGTAACGATTCTTCTGCCATGACTCTTTGCAGGAGCGAGGCAAACAAGACAAGGATTACGGTATTCATTTTCGTAAAATTCCGGTTGATGGGGCCGGAGAATACTTCATGAAGCACCTTAGAACGCTCCGGGGCTGCTTGGAGATTGTTTATACAGGCGACACGCCGGAAGTTAACACGAAGACCATCCAAAATATCAAAACGATCAGAGAGAAAACTTGAAACAGGGTGATTTTAGTTGTGTTGGTACCATTTTTTTTCGCTTTGCAGTTAGGTTCAGTAAACTGACTACATAACAAGGGATCACTCCCAGTAAGGCTACTCCTGAATATACAAACACGTAGTACCCACCAAAAGGATCTACAGCGCAACTTAAGAAAGCTACCAAAAAAACCATCGGAATATACGCTAGGGCAAGGCATGGCAACAACACATTCAGAGCTTGTTTCTCTGGCTTCGTTTTGGACGCTTCCTTTTTCTTATTTGAATGCGCTTTGAAAACGGAAGGGTTCGCGAGAAGCTCAGAAATCAATACCGCATCTTCAACTTCCCCTTGTGGGCAAACAAGCCACTCCTCTGTTATCTTTTCAGCTTGAAGCATTTTCTGGATATCTTCAAAACTGAGATCGGTCTTCCAGAATTCCTCCTTCGGCTTCTTGATGGCTAATTTCATGATTCTCTACCTGCCACTACGTGAATTGCATGGATGAAAAACCCCCATTAAATCGAATAAATTGGCCAGGAACAATGGATTAATATTTCCCTTTTATGATGGCATCGACAAAAACTAAGGAATTTGCTATCTAAAGGAAATCATCATGGTTCGCCCGTCCACTTTTCTCGTGTTTTCCGTGCTCTCCCTGCAGGGATGCTCGGTGCTGACCATGGAACGACCGGTCAATGACCGGGACTTTGAATTGCCCGGACAGTGGACAGGATCAGGCAAGGGCAATGAGGGAAAAACCGTTACCGGGTGGATTGCCGGTTTTGAGGATGCCCGGATGCAGAAGCTTGTCAGCGAAGCCCTGGAAAACAATAACACCCTGAAGGCTGTGGCGGCACGGCTGGAATCCGCAAGGCAGGGAACCATTACCGGGCGGGCGGAGCGCTTCCCCTCAATCAACCTCAATGCCTCCAGCTCAAACAGCGGCCGGGATATATTCAGTGAAGCGGCCAGATACGAGTCCAGCTACGCCCTGACACTGGCAGCGTCATGGGAAATGGACCTTTGGGGAAGGCTTCGCGACCTGGACCTGGCGGCACGCGCCGACTACCAGGCTGCACGCGCCGACTACCGTGCCGCTAGGCTCTCGCTGGCGGCAAATGTCGCCAAGGCATGGTGCAACATCATCACGGCCAGGCAACGCCTTGAGCTTGCCGAGCAGACCCGTGACAGCTTTGTCAGCAACTACCGGATCACCGAGCGCAACTATAAGGCCGGTGATGAAACAGCCACACCCCTTTCTGTCCAGTTCGGACGCAACAACGTGGCGTCCGCCGAGCGCAACCTGATCGCGCGCAAACTTGCCAGGGACAACGCGGCAAGACCCCTGGAAGTCCTGCTCGGACGGTATCCCTCAGGAGAGTTGAAGAGCAGCAACAGACTTCCCAAGCTGCCGGAAAGTGTACCTGCAGGATTACCTTCCGAGTTGCTCTGGCGACGCCCTGACATCGCCTCGGCTGCGGCATCCCTGAGGGCATCAGCCAAGCGCGCTGATGCGGCCCGCAAGAACCTTTTGCCCTCCTTTTCCCTCACTGCCCGCGGCTCGGATGCCAGCGGGGACCTGAACCGGATACTCGCCAACCCCGAGACCATCCTTTGGAATGCGGCATCCTCGCTGGCTCAAAGCATTTTCCGTGGCGGCGCCTTGTCCGCCCAGGCACAAAGGGCCCTTGCCCAGAACGAGCAGGCACTGCACAATTTCACCGACAGTGTCCTTGAAGCCCTGCGTGAAGTCGAGTCCGCACTGGCCACCGAGCGCTCGCTGGCCGAGCAGGAACGCTTTATCAGCATTGAGCTGGCCCAGGCCAAGCTTGCCGAGGCGCAGGCGGGACGGGATTATTCCGAGGGATTGATCGGCATCCTCTCCATCTTCGAGGCCCAGCGCCGGGGTGTCGCGGCACGCAATGCCATGATTACGCTGCGCAACCAGCGCCTTCAGAACCGCATCGACCTGCACCTTGCCCTCGGTGGGGACTTTGAAAGCCTGCCTGCCGGGGAGCCTGGGCTATAGGCTCTTTACCTTCAGGTTGCGCACCCAGAACTTCTGACCGTGGTCCTGGATCGCGATCTTGCCTGAGTCCGCCAACTTCTTGTTCTTGGGCTTCTTGGCAGCCAGGTCCAGCTTGTCCTGCACCGTCTTGCCGTTGAGAACAACACTCAGCTTGCCTTCCTTCATGGTCACCACCATGCGATTCCATTCGCCGGCGGGCTTGGAAGCGTTAACCAGCGGACCGGCAGTCCTGATGACTCCTCCAAGGTCATGCTGACCGAGTTTCTTCTTGCCGAAGCAGTCGAGGATCTGGATCTCAAAGCCGTGCGCGGTCGCATCAGACTCATCATAAATCCGGAAATAAAGACCGGAATTCCCGCCTTTGCCGTGCTTGTATTCAAAATCGAAAACGAAATCTTTGTAATCCTCCTTAAGCCACAGATAAGATCCATATCGGGTCCAGCCCTTCTCGCCGGGCCTTGGTTCCAGGTAAAGTGAGCCGTCTTTCTGGATCTTCCAGTTACCGGTCGTCTTGATCTTCGACAAGTCCTTGCCGTCAAAAATCGTGGTGAAGCCCTCCTCGGCAAGGGACAGTGGAAGGCTGGCAAACAAAAGGGCGAAAGTGGAAATTAAAATCTTCATTACAGGACAGGATTACCACAACAGGCCCCGCAACAAAACAAGAATAATCCGCCATGGCGTGAGCTATTGGCCAAGGCTGGCTTTACCGCTATGGTATTTTAAATGATGCTCCGCCATTACCTGCTCTTTTTCTTCTTTCTTTCGGTTACTGCTGCCGCAGCCAGGAAACCGAACATCGTGGTGATTATTGCCGATGACATGGGCTTCTCGGACATCGGCTGCTATGGGGGAGAAATTCCAACCCCGAACATTGATACCCTCGCCTCGGGAGGATTGCGCTTTACCAACTACTATGTAAACAACATGTGCCTGGTCACCCGGGCCAGCCTGATGACCGGGCAATACTCGAAAACCGCCAAGCCCGGCGCTACCCTCAGCAAGAAATGTGTCACGCTGCCGGAAATTTTTCGTCAGGCCGGCTATACCACCCTCATGGCGGGCAAATGGCACCTTGGCAATCATGCCCGTGCAGGTGCCGGATCCCCAAACGATCGTGGCTTTGACCACTGGTATGGTATTCCCGGTGGAGCCGCCAGTTTCTTCGACCCCGACCTGTTGACCCGGGACGGCAAGGATATTTCACACGAGGCCCGCAACGATCCCGAATACTATTTCACCGATGCGCTGAGTAATGAAGCCACAGCCATGGTAAACCGGACCCTTAATCAGGATCCGGAACGGCCATTTTTTCTTTATCTTGCCTACACTGCAGCCCATTGGCCACTGCATGCGCACGAAGAAGATATCGCCAAGCACAAGGGAAAGTTCACGAAGGGGTGGGACACATTACGTAAAGAGCGCATGAAAAGAATGCAATCCCTTGGCATTCTTCCCCCCGATTGCAGGATGTCGCCCCGCCACGCGAGGATCCCCGCCTGGAAAAACGAAAAACACAAGTTATGGCAGGAACGCCGCATGGAGGTTTACGCTGCACAGGTAGCGGTCATGGACGAGGGCATTGGAAAAATCATGAACCTGCTCAGAAAGCGCAGAGTCTTTGATAATACCCTCATCCTCTATATGCATGATAATGGCGCCTGCCATGTTGAATACGGCGCACAACGCAAGGGGCCCTACCTGCCCGGTAAAACCCGCGACGGCCGGGCGATGATACCCGGCAACCGGCCCGATATCATGCCCGGCCCCGAGCATACCTATCAAAGTGTCGGCTACGGCTGGGCCAACCTCGGCAACACCCCCTTCAGGCTCTTCAAGCAACACGACCATGAGGGAGGCACACGCAGTCCGCTGGTTGTGCACTGGCCGGCAGGGATTTCCAGAAAGGGAACCCTGGAAAAGGCGGTTTGTCACGTTACCGACCTCATGCCGACATTACTGGAAACCGCCGGTATCCATTACCCGGAACGGTTTGCAAAACAGGACATCCTGCCTCATGCCGGGCGCAGCTTCGCCGGGGCATTTGCAGGAAAACCCGTCGCTGACCGAACAAGCATCTTCTGGAAACACGCACGGGGCAGGGCCATTCGCTCCGGAAAATGGAAACTGGTAGCCCAATCCAAGGGGAAATGGGAACTCTATGATCTGGATCATGATCCCACTGAGCTGAATAATATTGCCGGCGAAAATCCCGAAAAAGTCTCCAGCTTAAGAAAAAAATGGGAGTCTTGGCAAAAGGGGCATTGATATGCCAAGATCACGGAATGAAAAGCAGGCGAGCCTTTCTGAAAACCTCCGCAGTGGCCACAGCACTGGCGGGCACTCCCGCTGTTTTAGCACGGAAAAACCCCAACCAACTTCTGCGCATCGGCGTCATGGGATTAAGCCGGGGAAAAGCCCATATCACGGGTTTCCTTGGAGTTGATAATACCGAGATTGCCTATGTCTGCGATGTGGATCAAAACCGCCTGGCCGGCGGGATCAAGCATGCCGCCGCCAGGCAGGCAGGAAAGGAACCAAAAGGCGTCACCGATTTCAGAGAGATCCTTGATGACAAGGAAGTTGATATACTCGCCATTGCCGCACCCAACTTTTGGCACACTCCGGCAACCGTCCTTGCCTGTGCCTCGGGCAAGCACGTCTATGTCGAAAAACCCGGCAGTCACAATTGCCACGAGTCAGGGCTCATTGTGCAGGCGGCGCGGCAGGGCAACCGGCTGGTACAGATGGGCAACCAACGCCGCAGCCTGCCGTCCTTCCGTGAAGGGATCGACAAGATCCGCGCAGGTGCCCTCGGAACCCTGCGCTATGCACGCTGCTGGTATAATAACCGGCGCAGTTCCATCGGTCGCGGCAAGCAGGTTTCAGTCCCGCAGTGGCTGGATTGGCAACTTTGGCAGGGACCAGCCCCGGAGCGCCCCTACAAGGACAACCTGGTACATTACAACTGGCACTGGCACTGGCATTATGGCGGAGGCGAACTGGCCAACAACGGTGTCCACGCGCTCGACATCGCGCGCTGGGGCCTAGGCGTTGATTACCCCGGCCGGGTCACCTGCAATGGCGGCAGATACCACCATGATGACGACCAGGAAACACCCGATACCGCAGATGCCACCTTTGATTTCGGCAAGGTGGGAATCAGCTGGCATGGCAGCAGCTGTATCCAGCGCAAACACGAGAAGCAAAGCTTCGTGAGCATTTATGGTGACAAGGCAATAATGGCCTTTGAGAGTTCAGGCTACCGGATCTATGACCTCGATGGAAAGCTGCTCGAGGAAAATATCCCCCCTTTCACCGACCTGCCGCATTTCCAGAATTTTGCTGCCGGAATCCGTGATGGAGCCAGCCTCAATGCCGAAATCGAGGATGCCCAGAAAAGTGCTCTGATGTGTCATCTTGGTAACATTGCCTATCGCACCCGCAGTGAAGTAAATCTGGACCCAAAAACCCGGCAGATCGTCAACAACCCCGCCGCGGGCAAATTCTGGAGTCGCGAATACCGAAAAGGCTCGGAACCTAAAGTATGAAGTTTTCTATTGCACTTTTACTCTGGATTCTCGGCTGCGTTTATCCTGCCCCCGCCCAACCGCCAAATATCCTGCTGATCCTGGTCGATGACATGGGGTATGGCGACCCGGGCTGCTACAATGCCGAGTCAAAAATACCGACTCCAAACATTGATCGCCTGGCAGACGAAGGCCTTCGTTTCACTGATGCCCACGCATCCGGTCCACTATGCCATGTGTCACGCTATGGCTTGATGACCGGGACATACCCATGGCGAACGGAATTCAACTGGCGTCGCCAGCCCATTATAGAAAAAGGGCAGGAAACCATTGCCTCATTCCTGAAGTCACTGGGCTACCGAACTGCGATGGTTGGCAAGTGGCACCTGGGTTTTACCGAGAAACTTATTGAAGAGTATACCGGCCCATTGCGAGGCGGACCCGTGGACTGTGGTTTTGAAAGTTTCTTCGGGATACGTGCCTCCACCGACATTCCCCCTTATTTCTATATACGTGACAACAGGGCAATCATGCCCCCAAGTAAACCCATTGCCTCCAGCAATACGCCGGGCTGGACGAGGATTCAGGGTGCATTCTGGCGCCAGGGAAAGATTTCGCCCGACCTCAAACTTGAGGAAGTATTGCCTCGCTTCACCCGGGAAGCAGTCTCGGTGATCAACAAGCACGCAGAGAGCAAGGAGAAAAACCCCCTATTCCTCTACCTTGCCTACCCGGCGCCGCACACGCCGTGGCTGCCGTCCAAAGAGTTCGCCGGCAAGAGCAAGGCGGGTCTCTACGGAGACTTCATGATGATGGTCGATGCCATGATAGGCAACGTGTTGAAGGCACTCGATACCACAGGCATGCGCAAAGACACCATGGTGATCTTCAGCTCAGACAATGGCCCCGTCTGGTATGACCAGGACGTCGAGAAATTTGGCCACGACTCATCTGGTGGTTTGCGCGGCATGAAGGCAGATGCCTGGGAAGCCGGGCACCGCATGCCATTTATTGTACGCTGGCCGGGCAAGGTGAGCGCCGGAAGCCGCACTGACCACACCATCTGCTTTACGGACCTGTTTGCCACCTTTGCCACCATCTGCGGCAAAAGCTTGCCTGATACTGCAGCCCCGGACAGCTTTGACTTCTCCCCTGCAATGCTCGGTATCGGTGCAGCCGGCGACAAACAACGCCCGCCAATCGTTATGGCCGCCGGCGGCGACACCATGCTCATCCGCGATGGTGACTGGAAACTCATTAATGCCCTGGGTTCCGGCGGCTTCTCAAAACCAAGGAAAAGAAAGCCTCAGCCCGGTGAACCCGAGGGCCAGCTCTATAACCTGTCCAGTGACATGGGTGAGCAAAACAATCTCTACCTGAAGCATCCCGATATCGTCAAGCGCCTGGAGAAAAAACTCCATGCCATCCGTAAATCCGAACGCACGAGGCAGTAGTGCGATCCAGAACAGGGACAAATGTGATGATTCTTCAGGGGCATATTATAGAATAGAGATGAATGATGCCCTTTCATGACAACCTGCCAGACCCGTTAAAGGCTGCATGTATTTTCCTGTTTCTTGCCGGCACGGCATTATGCAGCGCACAGCAACGTGCCACGGAGGGCATCCTTGCCTTTTATGACTTCAGCGAAAAATCCGGAAAAGTCATCAAGGACCGTTCCGGTGTGGAGCCCTCCCTTGACCTTGAAATTGAAAATCCTCAATCCGTTTCCCTCTCCGAAGGCGTCCTTAGAGTCCACCGTCCAACACGTATCCGCTCCCTCAAAGCCGCAACGAAAATCCGGGATGCTGTCAGCCAATCCGGGGAAATCACCGTGGAGGCCTGGATCCATCCCGCTAACACCAGCCAATCCGGCCCTGCCCGCATCCTCACCATTTCAAAGAACACCACAGAGCGTAACTTTACCCTCGGGCAGGACGGAAACCGGGTTGATGCCCGGTTGCGCACGACGCGCACGAGCAAGAACGGCATGCCTTCAACTGCCTCCAGCAAAGGCAGCCTGAAAGCCGAATTAACGCACCTCATCTATACCCGAGACCTTGCCGGGCAGTCCACCATCTATATCAACGGCAGGCAGACAGGCAGAAAATCCATAAGCGGCAATACCTCAAACTGGAACAGTTCATTTCATCTTTCATTAGCCAACGAAGACTCAAGTAACCGGCCATGGGAAGGCAGCTATCACCTGATTGCCATCTACGGGCGTGCCCTCTCCGCTGATGAGATAGGGCAGAATTTCCGGGCCGGCGCAAATGCGGGCAGTACGGAACTTCTGGCCCGTATCCGTATTGCTGAACAATCACGGTTCTTTCACCGGGAAATTGCCCCCCTGATGGTACAACACTGCCTGGAATGTCACGATACCAGCTCCAGCAAGGGCAAACTGGACCTCTCACAGAAGAGCGCTGCAATGGCTGGCGGCAAGGAAGGCAGGGCCATTATACCTGGCAACGGATCAAGGAGCCTGCTCTGGCAGATGGTAGCCGACAACGATATGCCGGAGGACCGTGAGCCACTCTCACAACGGGAAAAGGCATCACTGAAAAAATGGATCGATGACGGAGCCCACTGGCCGGTTGAAATGATTGACCCCCTTGCCTACAAGTCCGGCCCAAACGCCAACAACCGTTTTGTAAGGAGACTGACGGTCCCTGAATACATTGAAACCGTTCGTGCTATCCTTGGTGTGGATATTGCCGAACAGGCGCGTAAACTCTTGCCGGCAGACCTGCGTGCCGACGGTTTCAGCAACACCGCCTACAATCTCGGCGTTGACCTCAAGCATGTTGAGGCATACTCCCGCCTTGCATCCATAGCCGTCCAGAAAATGGATGTCACTAAATTTGCCGCCCGCTTCTCCAGCAACCGCAGCCTGACCCAGAAACCGATGCGGGCACACATCGCAAAACTCGGGAAATGGATCCTGCGTGGACCTCTGGAGGAACATGAAATCAACACATTTCGGGGAATATCCACGGCAGTGGCAGCCAATGGCGGCAGTTTTGATCAGGCAATGACCTATATCCTGGAAGCCATGTTGCAATCGCCCCGCTTCATTTACCTCATGGAGAAACAGAATAAAAGTTCCACTCCCTTGCCGGTTAGCGATCACGAAATGGCTTCACGCATCAGCTACATCATCTGGGGGGCACCCCCGGATTTACAACTCATGGAGGCTGCTGAAAAAAAACAACTCTCAGACCCGTCTGTGGCAGAGCAAGAGGTGCGCCGCATGCTCGCCGATCCCCGGGCACACAGGCAATCGAAACATTTTGCCTATGAATGGCTTCACCTTGAACGCCTCAAGCACCTTAACCCTGACAGGAAAAAATACCCGGCATGGAACAATCTGCTTGCCGATGACATGATCGCCGAAACAATCGCCTTTTTCCATGAAATAGCCTGGCAGGAGAAAAGACCGCTTGCCGACCTTTTCAATGCCCAGTTCACCTATGCCACTCCACGACTTGCCCAACACTATCGCTTTGCACGGGAACAGAATAATTCCCCTGCAATCAATACCGGTAATGCATCCGGCCGCAAAGGGCTGACCCGCTATGACCTCTCGAAAATACCCTCCCGTGGAGGCCTGCTGACCCATGGCAGTTTCCTGACCATCGGCGGAGACAGTGCCTCAATGGTCACCCGGGGCCTCTTTATCCTCCATGACCTGCTGCGCGGCAGCATAAAGGACCCTCCGCCGGGGACCGACACCACGCCTATACCTTCCAGCCCGGGCCAGTCTCAACGCGCCATTGCCCAAGTACGCATCAATGACAAGTCATGCGGTGGATGCCATCAAAAATTTGAGCCCCTCGCCTTCGGCCTGGAACGCTACGACGGCCTGGGAACATTCAAAAAATTCGACCGTTTCAAGAACCTGTTGCGCGAAGATGGTGAATTGGTCCTGCCCGGGGATGCGAAGCGGATTGCCTACCAATCCAGTGCAGAACTGATGGATATCCTTGCCGGGAACGAACGGGTTGCTGAAAACATCACCTGGAAACTCACCCAGTTTGCCCTCGGCCGCCCGCTGGATGGGCCGGATATCCCCGTTGTAAAAGCCATACACGCCTTGGCCCTTGAAAACGGCGGCAATTATCCGGAAACCATGGTTGCTATCACGCTCAGTGATTTGGTCAGGATGAAGCAGCCGGAAAATGCATTGCCCGGAGCCAAATAAATCATTTACACTGCTTTCAAACCCAGCCAACCGGGCTTAAAATACCGTGTCACCCAGCCGGCACTTCAAGTCACCATGAATCATCGGAAAATAACCAGGCGCACCGTGCTTCGCGGACTGGGCGGATTCACCGTGGGACTTCCATTGCTGGAAGAAATGCTTACCACGCGTGCACACGGTGCCGCCATCAAGCAACCTGTTCCGGTCAGGGCCTTTAACCTGTTCTTTGGTCTGGGAATACCGGCCCCCCTGCAAAATGAAGGATTCAGGGGAGTGCTTGAACCTCTCAAGCCCCTTTCTGACAAGTTGCTCATCATGAGAAATGTTGACCAGGTCCGCTGTGACCAGTCAGGACTCAATGCACACTTTGACGGCGCATCAGGTGCCTTCACGGCAACAGCACCAAATGGCAGCGCGAAATCAGGAGGAGCATCCATTGACCAGTTGGTTCGCCGTGCACACCATCCTGAAGGCTTGCCCGGAAACCAGTTAACCACCCTGGTCGCGGGAACCTTCTTTCGCCGCAGCAGGATCAGCAGATACATCCACAGCTATAACCCAGATGGCACCATTGCTGCCAGTATGCAGGAAAAGCCACGCGATGTGTTTGACCGGGTCTTCGGCAAGGTAACCCTGGATGGGAATGGCAAGGACGAAAAACAAAGGAGGCTGAAGCGCAGCGTCCTGGATGCAGTGGTTGATCAATACCGCCACTACACGGGTGCCAATTCCCCATTGGGTCAAACTTCAAAGTCCCGCCTCAAAGATCACCTGGACCGGATCCGTGAACTGGAACAGCGTGCCTTCGCGCGGGAAAACCAAACGGGTAAGGGTGCTCAAATTCCCCCCTTGCCGCCAAGGTCAAAGCTCAAGCATGAAGGCCAGGCTGATCCAGGCGGACAGGGTATCGACATGAAGCTGGAGGAACTCACCGAGGAGTGGCGCCTCATGGCCGACCTCTATGCCATGGCCATTCGCACCGACCGTGTCCGTTTCGGTTCACTCACTTTCCTTGCCGCAGGCGAAAGGATCCGCATGACGGGTGATTATCACTATGAGGGGCGGAAAATTTTCTCATTCGATGATGCCAGGCAGCTGAACGCATCCGGGGACAAGGGCTGCAGCCATGAGTGGTGGCACCAGTTCAGTGAGAAGGGCGAAAACAAAGCCCTGCGCGCCCACGCGCACATGAAGATGAACGAAGTGGCCTATTTCCTGAAAGCCCTGGATGACAAGGACTCCGTTGAAACCAACGGCAAGACCATCCTCGAGAATTCATTGATCACGATATCGACCGAGTCCGGAGACGGGCGGCACAACAATGTCAAGCGTGAGCTCTCGGGTGTCTTCCATGCCATCAGCGGGGCCGGTGGACGCTTTAAGACCGGTGAAATAATGGACATTGGTGCTGAAGGTATTGACGTTTACAACACAATGCTGACCACCATGGGAAGTAAGGAGCGACTTGGTCCCGAAAAACGTGAACACACGGCAATTGAGGGGATACGCGCCTGACGCATCTCTCCAAAGAACAAAGAAGAAACCGGAACCGGCTGCCTTTGAAAAAGTAACCCTAGGGTCGCTAGAAGTGGATTCCTGAAGCGATATCGAATATTTTTCATCGCATCATTTAAGGGTAATCTTTTAAGTATTAAAATACCCGGAGAACCTGAAGTAAACGGTTCTCTTTACGCACACTCCATCAAACCATGAAAACACACAAGGTCAGCTACCTGAGTATCATCGCGACAACAATCCTCACCTGTACCGGGTTCCTGCAGGGCCAGGAAAAACAACAACCACGCAGTGACCGCGGAAATGACAATCCCAGGGCCCAGGAAAACCAGCGCCCGCCTCTGCGTGAAGGTGTGCGCAGGCCCTCCAGAGACAATACTGCAGGAGCTCCCAATGAACGTCGCCCACGGCGAGGAGCCACCCCTTTCCGCAGGCCCGAAAGCAGCAATACCGGAGGAAGTGCATCCATCCTGCAGGTACTCGACTACAACCGGGATGGAAAACTCCAGCAGGGGGAAATCGACATGGCAGTGGTAATACTGCGCAGGATGGACCGCGACAAGGACGGCGAAATCAGTGCCTCGGAGTTGTCCTCACCATCCAATCGATCAGGAGGATTTGCAGGCAGGCCAAATAACCGTCCTCCTGGAAATCCTGGACAGGGCGGACAACCGCGTGGAAGGATCCCGCAATTTGCCGATCTGGACAAAAATGGAGACGGCAAGATCAGCCTGGACGAGGCACCCGAACGCATGGCTGAGCACTTTGATGAACACGACACGAACAGTGACGGGTTTATCGACAAGAAAGAGCAGGATGCGGTCATTGAATTTATCCGCCAGCGCTTCAGCCAGCGCAACCGCCCGGATCAGAGCAGGGGCTTAACATTTGAGCAAATGGATACCAATAAAGACGGCAAGATCAGCCGCGACGAGGCACCCGAGCGCATGGCTGAACACTTTGGTGAGGCTGACAGAAACAGTGATGGTTTTATCGACAAAGAAGAGCAGGCGGTTGTTGTCGAAGCCATTCGTCGCCGTGCCGGACAGGGACAACGCGACCGTCCCGACCCCAATGCAGGCCAGGGTGGCGCAGACAAGCCCAAGAGGCCCCCTCTTGAACGGTAGAAACTTCAAGGCCATAAGAACCGGTAAATCCCCATCATACAATGAAGTTGCCCCTTATAATCATCCTCTCAGGAGTCGCAACGCTTGTTTTGGCACAGGCAGCTGATGAAGGACTGCCCAGTGGAGATGAACTGAAATTCTTCGAGTCAAAAATCCGCCCGGTTTTGGTCGAAAGCTGCTACCAATGCCACTCCACAGACGAGAAGATCAGGGGCGGGCTCAATCTTGATACCCGTGAGGGAATCCGGCACGGGGGTGACTCCGGGCCTGCGGTCACACCCGGAGACCTGAAAAACAGCCTGTTGTGGACCGCAATTAACTGGGCGGAGAGCGACTATGAGATGCCGCCCAAAAGAAAACTTCCAGCCAGCGTGATCGCCGACTTCAGGCAATGGATTGAAATGGGCGCGCCGGATCCCAGGGTAGCAGACAAGGTCATTGTAAAAACCGATATCGATATTGAAGCCGGCAAACAATTCTGGTCCTTCAAGAAACCCGCCAGTCAACAACCCCCAGCAGTCAAAGACCGGCAATGGCCTGTATCTGATGTTGACCGTTTTGTGCTGGCAAAGCTCGAGGCCTCTGGGCTTGATCCGGCCCCGGATGCACAACCCGGGACGCTCCTCAGGAGGCTCTACTTTGACCTGACCGGGCTCCCCCCTTCCATTGAGGACCTTGAGCGCTACGCCAAGGCATGGAAAAAAGATCCGGACAAGGCCTATGAGGCCGAAGTCGACCGGCTCCTTTCCAGTGAGCGATATGGGGAACGATGGGGTCGGCACTGGCTTGATGTGGCGCGATATGCGGAATCTACTGGCAAGGAAGTCAACATGGCATTCCCCCAAGCCTGGCGTTATCGTGACTATGTCATCAACTCATTCAACGCCGACAAGCCTTATGACGAGTTCATCCGTGAACAGATCGCCGGAGACCTGCTGCCGATAAAGGACGATAATGACTGGCAGGAAAACCTGATCGCCACCGGTTTTCTCGCCATCGGACCAAAGGGGCTCAATGAGCGAAGCCCCCGGCAGTTTGCTTACGACCTTGCTGACGAGCAGGTCGACACGACCACCCAGGCAATCCTCGGGTTAACCGTCTCATGTGCCCGTTGCCATGACCACAAGTCCGACCCGATTCCCACCGCCGACTATTACTCGCTTGCTGGCATTTTCCTGAGTACTAAAACATACTTCGGGACGGTCAACGTGATTCAAAACCGGCGTGGAACCAAGCTGCTGGAACTCCCGGTCCCCGACAGGAACCCGGTCAGTTCACTCAGTATGCGCGAGCAGGAAATACTCCAGAAACGAATGGTGGATTCGGAAAACCGCTTCAGCCAGCTGGAAGTAGAGGCGGCACAGGATCGCGCAGCCGGCAGGTCAACAAATGCCGGCCAGCAACTGCAGCGCCTGCGCTCAGTTATATCCCAGATCAATGCCCGGCTTAAGGGCTTTGATGAGGACGGAAATGCCAAGACCTTCGCCATGGGGGTCCAGGACCAGAGCCGTCCGTTTGAGCCGACAGTATTGCTTCGGGGTGAAATTGAGAAACCGGCCCAGAAGGTTGAGCGTGGATTCCCCCGGGTATTGTGTGATGAGCCCGTTGCCCTGCCCGAAAATTCCAGCGGCCGGCTGGAACTTGCCAGGTGGCTGGCCTCAAGAGAAAACCCGCTAACTGCCAGGGTGATGGTCAACCGCATCTGGGGCAAGCTCTTTGGCAGCAGTATTGTCACGTCGGAGAACAACTTTGGATCAACCGGAAAAGCTCCAAGCCACCCGGAACTGCTGGACTATCTGGCTGTAAAATTCATGGACAAAAACTGGTCAATCAAGTCACTGCTGCGCCAGCTGGTCCTCACCCGCACTTACCGAATGAGCTCGGAGTTTCACAGCGCAGCCTTCAAGAAGGATCCTGAAAACAGCCTTCAATGGCGGCACACCCCGAAAAAAATCGATGCTGAGGCACTGCGTGACTCGATGCTGCTTGCCAGCGGCAAGCTGGACCTGCAGCGCCCGGTTGGATCAGAAATTGCCAGGAGGGGAGATGGCCGGCTCGGCGTGCCAAGGTCACCCCGGGGTGCATCCGCCGAAAATGGTGAACTGAACTATCGTTCCGTCTATCTTCCTGCCGCCCGCGACAATCTTCCCGAGGCGCTTGCCCTTTTTGACCCAGCCGATCCCAATCTGGTAACCGGCAAGCGGGAAGAAACCAATGTCCCCGACCAGGCGCTCTACCTGATGAACAATCCCTTCGTGATCCAGCAGGCTGAAGCAATGGCAAGGCGCCTCATGACCGAGGCCGATACCCATCGCGAACGGTTCTCTAAGGCCTTTCTGCTCTGCTACGCCCGCCCTGCAACCAATGAGGAAATCGAGGCGACAAAGGCCTTCATGCAAAACTTCCTGATCGCAGCAGGGACTGACAGCCAGAACCGCGACAAGGTGAACAATCTGGCCTTTGTATCCTTCTGCCAATCCCTGCTGATCTCCGCTGAGTTCAGATACCTAAACTAACCAAACTCCCAGCCACTGCCATGTTGACCCGCCGTGACCTTCTGAAATCAACCTCCTCAGGCGTTGGCTACCTTGCCTTCGCTGCCCTCGCTCACGAACAGGCACTGGCCGAGAGCAAGGCTGGTGGCCCGCTCGCGCCAAAAAAACCACACTTCAAGCCGAGAGCTAAGCGGGTCATTTTCCTCTCAATGCGCGGTGCTCCATCACATGTTGATACCTTTGATTACAAACCGCAACTCGCCAAGGATAACGGCAAGGCCGGGCGTTCCGGCAGGGGCAGGAAACTCTTGGGTTCACCGTGGGAATTCAGCCAACACGGAAAAAGCGGCCTCTGGATCTCGGAGTTATTGCCTGAGATCGCAAGCCATGCCGATGAGCTGTGCCTGCTGAAGGGCATGCATACAGACCTGCCTAATCACCCACAGGCCCAGACAATCATGCACACCGGCAACTCACAGTTTGTCAGGCCCTCCATCGGTGCATGGACCCTGTATGGGCTGGGTACCAATAATGCCGACCTTCCCGGGTTTGTTGCCCTTGGCGCCCCTCCAGGTTCCGCCAACCATTTTGGCAGTGCGTTCCTGCCGGCAATCTATCAGGGCGCACGCTTTGGCAGCGATGCCCGCGGACTTGGCGGCAGGTTCTCACGCCGGGACGCACAACCCAAAATTCCCAACATCGCCAACCCTAAGCTTGATCGCAACCTGCAGCGCGTGCAGCTCGATTTTGTTCAGAGACTGAATAAAACAAAGCTCGAGCGCGAGAAATTTGCCCCAGGGGTAGAAGGAGTCATTGAATCCCTTGAATTGGGTTTTCGCATGCAGGACACGCTGCCTGAGCTGATGGACACGTCAGGTGAGTCCAGGAAAACGCTCGAACTCTACGGGATTGGCGCCGGGGGGAATGACACCTTTGGCAGACAGTGCCTGCTTGCGCGCAGGTTTGCCGAGGCCGGGGTTCGTTTCATTGAGTTAAGCCATGGCAACTGGGATCACCACCGTAACATGGCCACTGACCTGCCGGCACGCTGCGGAGAGATAGACAAGCCAATTTCGGGACTGCTGACCGACCTGAAAGAACGCGGCATGCTTGAAGACACCCTGGTGGTATGGGCAGGGGAATTCGGTCGCACCCCGCACGGACAGGGCGGAGACGGGCGTGACCACAATAACAAGGGTTACACCACCTGGATGGCAGGTGGCGGCGTGAAGGGTGGATTTGAATACGGAGCTTCCGATGAGCATGGTTACGAGGCTGTCGATGGACGCATGCATATTCATGACTGGCATGCCACGATCCTGCATCTCCTTGGACTCGATCATGAGAAGCTCACCTACCGGCATGCCGGGAGGGATTTCAGGTTGACCGATGTCCATGGAAACGTGGCGAGGGAAATTCTCAGCTAACGCTCTCTGCCCGGAAAGAAAATGACTACTTTGGTTGGGCGGGGCGCAATGCCGGATCTTCCAGAGCTATTTCCCAATCAAGGCAGTTTCCAGACAGGCATAACGGGGTCACCTGCCGTGACGATCAACCTGTGAGAGGAACCAAGTTGCGGGAAATCGACTAGGCAATGAGGTCCTTCATCACGTGCCCGTGGATGTCCGTAAGGCGGAAATCTCGGCCCTGGTAACGATAGGTCAGTTTACGGTGATCAATGCCAAGGAGATGCAGGATCGTGGCATTCAGGTCATGGATGTGCATGGTGCCAGGTGTCCACTTCTCCCTGCTGGGCTTAGGACGCATGGGTGTGCCGTCAGGATGGGCAATATTGTAGGCGTAATCATCGGTTTGCCCATAGGTAATCCCAGGCTTGATACCGCCTCCGGCCATCCAGACAGTAAAGCATCGCGGATGATGGTCCCTGCCATAGTTTTCCCTGCGCAGTCGTCCCTGGCAATATGCCGTGCGGCCAAATTCTCCTCCCCATACCACCAGGGTGTCTTCAAGCATGCCAAGCCTCTTCAAGTCCTTGATCAGTGCCGCCGATCCCTGGTCAATATCCTTGCACTGGTTACCATGCTCGCCGACCAGATTGCCATGAGCATCCCAGCCACGATGAAAAATCTGGATGTTGCGCACACCGCGCTCAGCCAGTCGCCGTGCATTCAGGCAACAGGCGGCAAATGATCCAGGCTTGCGTGCCTCCTCACCATAAAGTTCGAAGGTCTTGTCATCCTCCTCCGAGAGGTCCATCAGTTCAGGAACTGACGACTGCATCCGGTAAGCCAGTTCATGCTGCTTGATGCGGGATAATATTTCCGGGTCACCAAAACGGGAATGCTGCAATTTATTCAGTTCACCAAGTGCATCAAGCTGGGCCCGGCGATCCTCACGACTGACACCTGCCGGGTTACTCAGGTAAAGAACAGGGTCCCCCTGACTGCGCATGAGTGTTCCCTGATGCTCTGAGGGCATGAACCCGCTTCCCCATAAGCGCCCGAACAGGCTCTGCTCTGGATGCTTGGTCCGCGCATGCATAACGACATACCCGGGCAAATCCTCGTTCATGCTTCCCAGCCCGTAACTCAGCCAAGCCCCGAGGCTCGGCCGGCCGGGAACCTGACTGCCTGTCTGGATATAAGTAATCGCCGGGTCATGGTTGATGGCATCAGTAAAGGTCGAATGTACCACGCAAAGCTCCTTGGCCACGGTGGCAGTGTGAGGCAATAATTCGCTGACCCATACACCGCGGTCATTATTCTCATGCTTGGTGAACTTGTATTTACTCGGGCATACGGGAAGTGTCTTCTGTCCAGCAGTCATGCCGGTAATCCTTTGGCCATCCCGAATGTGCTCAGGAAGATCCTGGCCAAACATCTCCTGCATTTTCGGCTTGTAGTCCCAAAGGTCATGGTGACTTGGCCCTCCACTCATGAAAAGGTAGATTACCCTCTTGGCTTTTGGCGCATGATGCAGTCCGCCATGGGGCAGGAGCTTGGAACCTTCCGCCATCAAATCAGATCCCAGAATCTGGCTCATGGCGGCAGTCCCAAGGCCAAGTGCGGAACGGCCAAACAATTGACGGCGGGTCAGGTCCAGGTCCAGTTCCCGGATTGTCTCAAGGTGTTTCATTGTCAGGTATCAAGGTGAAAGGATTGTTGTTTAATAAACCAGTATCGCAATGTCACTTGCCAGGACGGTAGTTGCCAACTGGGTCCAGGCGGCAAGTTTAGCAGGTGCATGCCCCTCATTTCGGTTTGCATCACCGGAACCAAGCAGGGCAATGGCATCTTTTTCCGAACCTCCATAGCGACGATCCATCTTCTGCAGAAGCTCCATGCAGGCTTTGCGCTCGGCATCGCTTGGCTTGCGGCAGGCCAACAGGCCAAAGAGGTAATCAACCCGTTTGCCATCATCCACCTTCAGGCTCAACAAACGTTCAGCAAGCTTACGGGACATCTCGATGCGCTGGGTTTCATTCAAGAGGCCAAGGGACTGCAGGGCGGTATTGCTGCGTGAACGCTTTACACAACTTGATTCCCGGTCAGGTGCGTCAAAAAGCGTCATCATGGGGTGCGGACTGGTCCTCTTCCAGTAAGTGTAGATACTTCTCCTGTAGAGGCGATCCCCCTTATCCTGCACATAATTCTTGGTATTACTTCCCGGGTGCATCAGTGCCGCCCACATGCCCTTGGGCTGGTAAGGCTTGGCACCTTCCCCCCCCTGGGCAGGAACAAGAAGCCCACTTGCCCAAAGGGCAACATCACGCAGCATCTCGGCGTCCATCCGATAGTTCTGGCCACGTGCAAAAAGGCGGTTTTCCGGGTCATTCATGTCGCCACGCCACCTGGAGTCCTGCTTGAAAGTCTTGCTGTGGACCATCAGCCGCAATACATGCTTGAGGTTCCACTGGCTGTCCTGTAATTCCACAGCCAGCCAGTCAAGCAACGCGGGATGCGTAGGCTGCTCTCCCTGCACGCCGAAATCCTCCGGGGTGCGCACAAGGCCGTGTCCAAAAACCCGCTGCCAGATACGGTTAACCAAGACACGCGAGACCAGTGGCTGCTCCCTTGCCGTCATCCATTGCGCCAAGCCGAGGCGATTCCTTGGAGCGCCCTCGGGAAAAGCGTTTAATATCTCAGGTACACCAGGTGTTAATGCATCACCAAAGGGAAGGTTGTATTCACCCCGGTTCAGCATCTTGGTCACCCGTGGCTGACCTCGCTCCTGGGCCACCAAAGTGGTTGTGAATTTCTTTTCGGCCTCGGAAATAAGTGCCGTGAGTTCCCCGGCCCGCTTTGGAAAATCGCCCTGCTTCCAGTGGCCGTTGACATCAGAAACCATCTTTAACCGTTCCTTGGCACCTGATTTCTGCCACTGTTCGATTGCCGGAGCTTTGCCTTCCTGATTTTTCTTGAGAGCAGCCTCAGCCTCGGCAAGTATCTTGTCACGTTTGCTGACCAGCTCATGCCAGTTGCGCCATTGATCCCCGTCAGCGGGCGCCTTCAGGACCGGCGCATATTCATACCGGTTGCCATCCATTGAACCTTCCGCTGTATTGTTAAAGAATGCATAGAGGCGGTAATATTCGACCTGCTGAATCGGGTCATACTTGTGGGTATGGCACCGGGCACAGGTAAGGGTCATGCCCAAAAGCACGGTTCCCAGAGTTTCCGTGCGATCAAACGTATTCTTTGCCTGGAACTCATCAGGAATGGCCCCACCTTCTGCAGTTGATGGGTTCATCCGCACAAATCCCGTTGCCACCCTCTGTTCAAGGGTTGGACTCTTCAATAAATCTCCGGCAAGTTGCCAGGTAATGAAATCATCAAGTGGCAGGTTGTCATTGAAGGCCTTCACCACCCAGTCCCTGTAGGGATAAATGCCCCGGCGGTTATCAAGGTGCAGCCCGTGCGTGTCGCCATAGCGCACTGCATCCAGCCAGTAACGGGCCTGGTGTTCGCCATACCTTGAACTGGCAAGCAATTCCTCAACCAGCTTGCTGTATGCCTCCGGGTCACTGCCGGCAAGGAACCTTGAAAGCTGATCCGGTTCTGGAGGCAAGCCTGTGAGGACCAGTGACACGCGCCTTGCCAGAGTGGCCCGGTCAGCCTCAGGTGCCAATTCCAGCCCCTCCCCATCAAGACGCCTGGCAACAAAGGAATCAATATCCTTGCCACCGGGCTCTTTTTTGGGTGCCACAAACGCCCAGTGTTCGGCATATTTTCCGCCCTGCTTCACCCATGCGCTGAGCACCTCACGCTCCTTTGCCGTGAGTTGCTTCTCTGCATCCTCAGGAGGCATTGGGTCTTCCTTGTCATGAATCCGGTGCAGTATTTCACTGTTGGCCGGGTTGCCCGGATCAATTGCCCGGACTCCATCCCGATCAGCCGTTGCCGCCGCTGAGGAATCAAGGCGCAATTGCGATTTCTTCTTGGTATCCGGCCCATGACAGGCAAAGCACTTGTTGGAAAGAATGGGCAATACATCCCTGGCGAAATCGACATTGTTACCTGGTGCTCCATCCGTGCGGGAGGAAACGCTCACGGCAATCAAAAGGGCGAAGAGGAAATGAACACGGCGAAAGGAAATCATCATATCATTAAGGGCAAATTAAGCCTGAATATCCATTAATGTAATGGATTGTCGGCCAATGGTCTAGACTCTTCGTTGCGGTAATAGATCCTCCGATGGCACAAGGCGGCAATGAAGGCAGACCAGAGGGATATTCAGGGTGATTGGCGCAATCTGGAAGTCTTCAGGCCTGCTGACTTAACGCGCCCCTGGAAACGCGCGCGAATTTTCTTGAGGGCATCTGTATACTTTTCCTCCTTACTGCGGGCAAGATTATGGAACTGCCCGGGATCCTCCTGCATATCGTAGAGTTCCTCGCTGCCGTCCTTGTAGCGGGTGTAGGTCCACCCCTTGATGCGCATCGAGATACCACCGCCATGGATTGAGATGGCACTCTCCTTCACCTTCGCGTCCGGCTGACTGAAAACTGGCAGCAGGCTTTTGCCATGCAGTTCACCGGGAACCTTCAACCCACAAGCAGCGGACAGGGTGGGAAAGAGATCAACCAGCTCGACCATGGACCTGTTGCGACCGGCAACGCCCCCGGGCAACGAGATAATAAGGGGCACACGGGTCACTTCCTCATGCAGGTTACTCTTCTGCCAGAAAGTGTGTTCCCCAAGGTGATAGCCATGGTCACTGGTAAAGACCACAGCTGTCTCGTCGCGCAACCCGAGCCGGTCGAGTTCATCAAGGATACGCCCGACCTGTTCATCCATGAAGGTCACCGAGGCGTAATAGGCAGACCACATTCGCTTCTGGTTATCTGGAAATTGATCAATTCCATTGAGTGCGGAACGGCTGCGCGTGATGGCCAGTTTTGGCATGTCCTCAAGGTCGTTGGGCACGGACTTCGGCAGGACCATCTTCTTCCAGGGATAGAGATCGAAATATTTTTTGGGCTGGACCATGGGGTAATGCGGACGGACAAACCCGGCTGCAAGGAAAAAGCGCTTGTTCCTGTGCTTGCGAAGAAGCTCAATCGTCTTCAGTGCGGTCTTATGGTCAGGTTGATCGGATCCATCACCCTCATAACTCACGGAAACAAACATGCGGTGCGGCATCCGTGTTGACTGGCGGCCCTCAAGTTCCCTCGTGAAGATATTCAAATTAAGGCAGGCATAATCGCCGGGTGTGTGCGCCTCCAGGCCCGGCGAGTTGTATTTCTCCGTCCACGATGAGGCAATATCCAGCCCGTCTGTCCCGGCAATAATATCCCCTGGGACCCGCATGTGGTAAATCTTGCCCACCCTGGCACTGTAGAATCCGTTTTCCCTGAAGTGTTGTCCAAGGTTCACCCGACCCTTGAACCCATGGTAGCGGCTGTGCATAAAGGAAGTGCGGGAAGGCGCGCAAGCCAGTCCCTGGCAGTAGGCCCGCTCAAAGACCACCGCATTCCTGGCAAGCTTGTCGATATTCGGGGTATTGGCGAGCTTGTCACCATAGCAACCAAGAACACTTGCCTTGAGATCATCGGATATTAAAAACAGGACATTCTTGACCGCTGCCCGGCCGGTGGACAGCATCAATCCTGCTGCTGCTGCCAGCAGGATGACACCCCTGGATATCTTTGGCTTTTCCACGTGCTATTCGGTAACAGGACGCGCCACGCCCTGGCGGAAACCATACATCGGTAAAAAACGGTAATAAACCTCCAGGCTCAACGTGGCAAGTGTGGTGCTTATTACCCGGCCGCCGTCTTTTGCCAATTTGCTGCTCAGGTCCCAACTGCCGGCCATTGCTCCATCTTTCCTTTGGATACGCGGCAATGCGGTCTTGAGTTTCCTGTTCCATTCATCCCACACCGGTCCCTGGTGCTGGTACAGGGCCAGGGTTGCGTAATACACATAATACAGATCCGGGTCGACCTCCCTCATGGGATATCTGCGCATAAAGGCAGCTCCCTCAAGCATCCGCGGATCCTCCGGTGAAACAAGGTCGAGCTGGCGACAAAACATCCCGGTCGGGACCATCGCCCGGCTGATCTTTTCAGGTGCCTGATAACCGTAAAGGCCTCCGTCCTTGCCTCCACTCATGCTGCCCAGCCAGCGACGGGCCAACTCAAAGGATTTCTCAGGCACCTTAAGGCCCGCCATCCGGGCACTGTGCAGGGCCATGAATTGCCAACCGGTGACAGAGGTGTCCGGTTCCTGCCCCGGGGAATACCGCCATCCACCGAGTGCGGGATGCTGGGCGGCCACAGTGTAGGCTATCGCCTTTTGTGCAACAGGCTTAATCCTGGGATCCTTGGTAAGGCCATATGCCTCACAAAGGGCAATGGAGGCGATGGCATGCGAATACATCTGGCCACGAACTGCAAGCGCACCATTACTTTTCTGTTGCTTGAGCAACCAGTTAATTCCCCGGCTCACATTCTCCTGATAGTGACCTTTCCGGTCATGCCTCGCTCCCCAGCCGTAGTAACAAAGAAGGGCAAGGCCGGTTGCACCCACGTCGTAATCCTGATTAGCCCCATGTTTGCGCGCATCCCAGCGCCCGTCTTTTTCCTGGTTTTTTGACAGCCATTCAATGGCGAAACCAATCGCCTTCTCCGTCTCATCGGATCCTCCCATCTGCTTGATCACATCAAGCGATGGCTTACCCCGGTGTTTCCTGATCTTCTCGCCCAGGTTCCCCATCCCGGGACCCTCATCAAGTGACTCGAGTTTCCCAGGCAGGAGCGGGTCATTAATGGCCAGTGGATTCTCACCAAGGCTTGGTGCTGCCACCAGCATCACCTGGCCGGAACCGATCTGTGAACCAAGGGCCTCCAGCCCGTTCAGTGCATTGACCATCCCCGGCCCGGCCTGGCCGTTTGCTGCAACCACATCAGAAGCACTACTGGGGTTTTCCGCGGCACTTCCGCCCACCACCTCACTATCGGCTCGTGATGTCTCAAGGCCGGAATCCGCACCGGCAGGCTTGAACATGTCCGCGGAGGCATCCGCAACCTCGCCGCCTGCATCATTGCCCGCCTCCTCAAGGGTCGGCGCTCCCGGGTCAAGCAGGGCCAACTCCGGCAATGCACCCGATTCCAGCGTCGATTCCGCCTGGGGTTCATCAGAGTCCACTCCACTCACACCGGAGGGACGCACTGCTGCATCGGAAGCCTCCGCCACCAGGTCGCCTCCTCCAACCTCGGAGGATTCCACGGGGTTTTCCGCGGCACTTCCGCCCACCACCTCACTATCAGCTCGTGATGTCTCAAGGCCGGAATCCGCACCGGCAGGCTTGAACATGTCCGCGGAGGCATCCGCAACCTCGCCGCCTGCATCATTGCCCGCCTCCTCAAGAATGGGTTGCTCGGATTCCACAGGAAGCTGATCAGGCAATGTGCTTAACAAATCAGACTGCAGGACGGCATCCTCTGCAGGCACGTCCGCAACTTGATCAATTTGCTGGGGGGAAAGCTGGGAAACAGCGGAAACTTCGTTCGCTTGTGCAGCGTTGTCAGCTGTCACCTCGGTAACCTCACTTAAATCTGTGGGTAATTCCACGGCACTATCCTGAAGGGGAGCAGTATCACTCTTGGCAACTGGTGCATTCTCAGTCTCCGGCCGGAATATATCCTCACTGGGATCCACCTTCTCTTCAGCAGGATTGGCCTCGGTATTTTCCTCAAGCAATGGCTTCTCAAGATCGGGCAGCAAGGTCTCCGACAAGTCTGCTGTCAGCTGTGATGGGTCGGTAACGGGTATCTCAGCTTCCTCCTGAAAGTCTGCCTGGGCCGCAGCAACCTCGATTTCCACTTCCTGCTGCACCTCACTGGAGGCAACAGAAATGTTCTCCTCGAATTCCTGTGGCTTCAAGTCCGGTGCATCAAAGTCTGTCTCGGCCTTAGCCGTGGCAACCGCTTCGCTGTGGTCGGTGATTTCCACCTCCTCGGGCATGCTCTCCATGGCCAGTTCCTCCTGTGAGAGCGCATCCAGGCTAATGGAAACCTCCTCAAGCTCATCCTGGCTGTCGGCTTCAATCTCACTGGAGATCAACCAGACCATGCCAAGCAACAGGCTGAGAAGGTGCGCAATGGCCGAACCGGCAAGGCATTTATGGTAAAGGCTTGAAATGTCACGCCATTTCTCAAGCAGGTAGATAAGGGCAAGCAAGGCGGCAATGGCAAGCAGCAGCCACCACTTGATGTTTCCGATGAGTTCCTTGAACTGGTTCCAGATCCTCCTGTCCGTGTATCCGAAAACCTCACGTGTCGTGGAGCGAAAAAGCCTGAAATCCCCTTCCTGGTCGCTCTCCTGCAGTTTCCGGTCACTGCTGAAGAGCAGGTCAAAACCGTCCATCCTCACGGCCGGATCAGTAACATCTCCCTCATCAATATAAAGATCCACCCTCTCCGGTTCCCGTGCCTTTCCGTCAACGAACCGGCTGATGTATACCCCGAACCTTTCCTGGTCGCGGTTTGAGGCAAGAAACACGTGATCGCCCCGCCTGGTCAATGCCGCCTGTATGTCATCTGCACGCGAATTAAGATCACCAAGCACCGGTTCAGCCTGCGCAAATTCAGGAACCTGCGGCAACTCTCCGCTGTCCTGCTTCACCTCCTTCAGCGAAGCGATGTAAATATCCTCATCATCCTTGTCAGTGCGTATCGAGGAAAAAAGCAGGCTCTTGCCATCACCCGCAATGGCAGGCCCGAGCTCATCATTGGCCGTGTTGATCGTTTCTCCAAGGGCAACCACATCTCCCCATTTTCCATTGTTCCATCGCGCCACATAAATGTCATTACCCCCTGCTCCACCTTCACGATCAGAGCTGAAATAAAGGTAATTTCCATCATGTGAAAAAGTGGGACCACTCTCATCAGCCTCCGTATTGATCGCCTTGATAGGTTTCGGAGACGACCAGGAACGCCCGTCCCAGTTGGACAGGTAGAGATCCGCGTTGGACCCATCCGCATTGCGGCGCACCAATGCCATCATTGCCCCATTGGCGGAAAACGCCGCCTCCAGCCTTCCGGTCAACCCGGCCTGCCCGGTCTTCCCATCAGGGGAATCCGGGGAAGGAGCACCCGGATCCTTTGAAAAACGCGTGACAACCGGTTCCTCCCACAGCACATCGCGAACTTTTCCCTCCTCAGCATCCACCTTGATGTCCTGCTCATCAGTATAGTAACGCCAGACCTCACCCCGCATTTTGCCGCCGACGTTCCAGAGAACAAAAAGCAACAAGGCCAGGGCAGCTATAGAAGAAGCCCACCTTTTGCAGTCGGACCGGTTCAAATTCCGTAACCCTGTCATAAAAACAGGAATTTTAGACCGTAGCTGCTTAGCGCCCTTCTTTATTGCTGCAACAGGATCCCGGGATTTTTTCGCCTGGAGGTTAACCGCCGTATGCAACACATCATCACCGCCAGCAGGCTTCGGGTCCGTGTTGTCCGGCACCCGGGTATTGCCTTTGTCCCGCTCAGGACGCAAGTCCTTCACCCGGGAAGTACCGGCATCGCGGTCATGACCTTCAGCCGCAACAACAGCCGGCAAGTCCCCCTGTTGCCCACCTATATTTTGTCTGGCAGCTTCCGCTCGGGATTGGAGGTCCAGCCTGGAGGGATCCAGCGAAAACGCATACTCATAATAGGAGGCAGCATTCTCCCAATCCTCCAACTGCCAATAAAGGTCGGCAATCTCCTGAACTACCGGGAAATCCTGTGGATTATCACTATACCTGACACCTAACTCGGCAAGGCGGGCCTCGAGTTGCCCCCTTCCCCCGGTATTGTCATTGCCACTCATCCTCAGGATCCTCTACTGCGCTTCAAGTTGCTTGATGTATTGCTTGGCAATGGCTGCCTCCTCAGATTCCTGGAAACGCTTAACAAGATCCTTGAACTGCTCAATGGCCTGCGCCGTCTTTTCCTGCTGCATAAGCAGTTTCCCGACCTCAAGGACAGCCTTTCCCTGCCAGAGCGGGTATTGCGGATGATTGATCTCAATGGCCACAAACTCGACAACCGCAGCATCATATTGCTTGAGGCTTACCTGGCAACGACCTACCTGGTAGCGGCTGCGCACTGTCCACAAGTCAGTGGCCCCGGAATTCATCAATTTCCTGTATTCAGGAATTGCAGCTGCCGGGTCACCCGCCATCTCGGTGGCCAACGCCAGGCCGAACGAGGCGTTACGCCTCCACCGTGATTCCGTGAAGCGCGCCAGGAAGGCCGCATAGGTTGCCTGTGCCTCGGCATGCTTGCCGCTGTTTGCCTGTGCCTCGGCAAAACGCATGCTGATGGACTCAGCCAGCGTCTCCGGACTCCCCGGAATCTTGGCCGCGGCAGCAAAATGATCATGGGCGGCATCAGCATCCTCCAGCTCAAGCCGGCACTCGCCGGCATGGAACAGGATTCGCGCCAAGAGCTTTGAATCGGGATAATCCACCAGAATTGCCTCAAATTGCTTAACCGCCGTCTTGAAATCACCGGTCTTGAAATGAGCACTTGCCAGTTGGTAGCGAATATCCTCAAGCAAGGACTTATCCTTTACTTCAGTCATCACCTTGGTTAACCGGACAATCACATCCTCAGCCTCGCCGCTGGCCAGGTTTAACGCAGCCAACTCGCTGTGCACCTTGGCATTCAGGGAGCTTTCCGGATAATCCTTGAGCAGTTGCTGATAGATTCCGGTCGCCTCCTTGATATTCTTCTGTTCGCGCTCACACCACGCCCACTCGTAAAGGGCACGATCGGCAAGGTCGGATTCCGGATAACTGGCAACCAGCTTCTTGAATTCTGCCGCGGCATTGGCCCAGTCCTTGAGCCTGGCCTGGGAAAATCCGGTATAATAAACCACGCGTTCCATCTTCCCATGTTCCGGATACTGCTTCTGGATCACCGGGAAATGCGCGGCAGCCGCCTTATAATCCTCTTCCTTTATCCACGCGATACCCTGCTGCAATACTGCATCCGGGGCAAGCTGGTGGTCCTTGTCAATCTCGGCAACCTGGCCAAACCTCTTGGCAGCCGAATCATTCATTCCCTCCTTGGCGTCCACCCAGCCAAGGTAATACATGACGCGAATCCTCTGCTTGGCAGCATTGCTCTTGAACGGCTCTTCATCCTTTCCGTCCTCGGCAATAAAGCGCTCAAACGCTCCCCGGGCTGTCTTCAGGTCATCTCTTTCAAAGGCCAGTCTTCCCTGTTCGGTAAGTGCCAGGGGAAGATGTGATGTCGGCACCGGATATTGATCCAGAAGCCTCTTGAGTTGTTCCAGTGCAAGGTCCTTCTTGCCGCTACGCTCATAGGCGACGGCCAGCTGCATCAAGGCGGTATCCACATTCTGGCCGGCTATCACCTGCTGACCTTGAACCCGGGGAGCCACAAAACGCTGGAGTGATGCTGCTGCCGGCTGCCACTTCTCCTGCCTGAATAGGCAATCACCAACAATAAAAGGCAACTGGTCAAACAATCTCCCCTCCGGAGAATCCTCAAGGAGCGGCTGAGCGACTGCAAGGCATGCCTCCCAGCGACCCAGTCCATGGTGGATCTGGGCCGTGCGGAACAGTGCGGCAACACGGTTCGGGTGATCCTTATGGGCAAGCAGGAATTCGGTGTAGGCTTCTTCGGCAGCCTCCAACCTCTTTAAAAGGAGAAGGTTTTCCGCTTTTACAAATCTCCCGTCGGCAGCCAGGGAGTGGTCACTGTAGTCGGCCAAGAACTGAATACTGGTGGCAAGACTGGCCTCGTAATCCTTCAACTTATGCTGACAAACGGCACGCTGGCTTAATAACTCGGCCTTCTGCACAAAAGCATCACTCTTTGCAACCTCATCCAAGAGGGCCAAGGCCTTCTTCCATTCCGGTTCGTCAAGCGCCATCAGGACATTGGCATAATCAAACCGGATATCGTTAATGGATGCAGAATCCGCAAAGCGTTGAACCGCGTCACCGAGGACCTCAGCAGCCTGCGCATAATCCTTTTCCCCACGGGTTAATACCCGGGCATGCCACAGGCTTGCCTTTGCGGCAATCGCCCCCTGCCCGGCTGCAAGCTCGGCAAATGCCAGCCCTGATTTCTCAAGGCCACCCTGCTCCATAAGGGAACGGGCCACATAAAATCGGGCGTCAGCGGCATGAACCCCCTCCCCGGCCTTATCCAGATAAGCGGAAAGGTCGGCGGCAGCCTCCGGGTATTTCTTCAGGACAAAGCGGACCAGGCCGAGTCGGTAAAGGCACTCAAGGGCCTCGGATCCCTTAAGGCCAGGCAGAGCGGCGACAAAGGCAAGTTCTGCTTTTCCAGGTTCCTTGAGCAGGTTAAAGCAGGCACCCAGCAGATAATTGGCCCGTATATTCCAGAGCTGGTTGGCGTCCAGTGATGCAATCTTTGACAGGCTCTCAACGGACTCGGGCGTTTTCTTTAATTGGTAATAGGCGTAACCCTGCTGATAGAGACCGCGGGCTTTTTGCTCGTCATCCAGCTTGCCTGCAAGAAGCTGACCACTCCACTCAACAACCTCCTCCCAGGACTTACTGCTAAAGCTCACGTCACAGATCACTGCCAATGCAGCGATGCGGTAAGTTTGCGATTTCAATTTTTCGATCTGCGTAACAAACAGCTCCTTGGCATCCTGGCGCTTGCCGGTCAGCGTCATGCACTGGCCATAAAGCATAATGATCCTTTCAAGGTTTACCGCCTTGTCCAGATCCTTGTCCGCGACCAGTGCAGACAAGTGGGGCAGGGCCTTGTCGTATTGCTTGAGCGCATAGAGGCTTAGCGCCAGGCCGCGACGTGCAAGATCGGATTTTTCATGGGTTGCGTGGTCTTCAAGGAACCCTTCAAATTGACTGACAGCCACCGGGTAAAGCTTCCGGTTAAATGCCGCTGTGGCGATAAAATACTTCTCCAGCGCCGGGTCTTTGCTGCCGGGTTTAGCCTGTTCGGCAGGCTTCCTTTCACCCGCTTCTTTTTGTGCGTGAAGGCCAGGGGTAAAAACCAGTAACAGGAAAATCGGAATACAGAAAAACAGGCGGGCTATTCGGGTCATGATTGGGTTGCTTCAGTCAAACTTGGCGGCCCGGAAAACAGGGCGAAAACCGGCAGGAAACTAATACATAACCATAAAACGTGACCAAGCTGGGCAATCTTACTGTTGGTATCCTGTTTCCCGCTCAAGCAATATGAGCCTTTCCCGACATTTTGCCAAGCTAAACAACTTACTATAAGGCCTTTAAATTGGCCCATAGCGGACGGGTTTATCGCGAATAGTCGAGTGAAATGGCTGAGATTGTCCCCCGAAAAGCATTCTGGACCCTGTAGTCACCCACCGGCTGGATCAGGTCACTGCCAACTTGAACCGAATCCCCGGGTTGAGCGGACAGGAAACCGGGGGACTTGCCGCGGCTGGCAAGCTTGCCGTCCACCTTCAACAACATTTCCCCGTTCTTCTGCCAGAAAAACTCTACCTGACGCATCCCTTCGGCCAGAGGCGCACTGATTATGGTGCGTTTCCATGAAACGCAGGTAGCGACGGTAATCCGTCCTTGCCTCAAGTAAAGACTGTAGCCCTCCCTGTTGCCGCCATGCGCCAGGATCACACCGTTTGGGGACTCGGGCTGAATCGTTGCGCGCACGCGCAACCACTTACCGCCGGCTAGTTTCGGGGCGGTGTGCCTTGGCAGGTCGAGCCATGCCTTGCCGTTAAATTTCATGATACCTTCCTCCCCGGGGGCTTCAACCCCGTGATTGATGAAACGCAGTAACTGGCGGTTGACGGGAATAACCAGTGCCGGTTCAGGCAGGGTTGGCCGCGCTTCGGCATCAAAGTCAAACCCCATGCCCACTGCCCACTGCCCGAGCTTGCCATGCAGCGTTGCCGCCCTTTGCGGCTCATCCTGCAGAAGGTTGACCTTTTCACCCGGGTCCTTGAAAAGGTTGAAAAGCCGGGCGCTCGAGCCATCGGGGTCAACGAGGTATTTCCAGATGCCATCCCTTACGGCAAAACTCGGGCTTTGATATTCAAGCCTGCCGGGCTTGAGCACTGCATGTGGAGCACCATACTGCCAAAAAAGCGGCTTGGGTCTTGTCACAGGCTTGCCTAGCAGCACCGAGCTTAAGTCAATTCCATCAAGCTGTTCTGATTGGGGAACCTTGACACCGGCAAGGCCGCAGAATGTCGGGGAGAGGTCAATCCCGCTCATTACGCTCTTCTGGTCAACGATTCCCTCAGGGATCGTACCTTTCCATCGGGCAATAAACGGCATGCGGATTCCCCCCTCAAACAATGACCATTTCCGGCCAAGGAAAGGCCCGGTAAAGCCCGGCGGGCCACCACTGTTGTCACGGTAATATTTCGGCCAGTCTGTTGGCCCGTTGTCACTGGTGAAGACGATCAGGGTTTTTTCCCCAAGCCCAAGTGCATCAATCTCGTTAACCAGTCGTCCGATCTGGCGATCCATCTCCTTAAGCACGGCAAGGAACTTGTGCTCCCAGGGGTTATCCGTGACGGACTTCCAGGGCTCCTCAGTACCCGGGAGGGGCACGTGGGCGTCATGGACATCATTGGGAAAAAGGCGCACATACCAGGGCTTATCCTTGTTTCGCCGGATGAAATCAATGGCCCTGTCCGTATACTTCTCGGTCTTCTCCCAGCGGTTGCAGAAACGAATCTTGCCATGCCCGAGCCTGGTGCTCGAATTCTTCGGGTTTACCAGAAGGCGGTCTCCGAGTCCCTCAAAGGCCACAAGGGACTCATCAAAGCCATATTCAACGGGCAAAGGGGCATCATCAACATCCCTGCCACCCCCCATGTGCCACTTGCCGAAATGAGCCGTGGCATACCCGGCCGCCTTCAGTTTCTTTGCAGTGGTTGGCGCCGCCTTATCCAGATAATCGGCCATTCCTCGGCTCTTGTTTCCTGCACGGGAATTGAGGAAAGAATGAATTTTCCAGCGTGCCGGATACTGGCCCGTGGTAACAGCCACCCGTGAAGGCGAACAAATCGGCGAATTGACATAAAAATTGGTAAGCTTGATGCCCTCAGTCGCCAGGCGATCGATATTGGGCGTCTTGAGGAAAGGGTTGCCAAAGCAACCCGGGTCCGCATAGCCCATGTCATCAATAAAAATAAAGACAATGTTTGGAGGAGTCTGCCCTTTTGCTTGAGTTTTGCCGTTAACCGGCAACGCAAAAAACAAGCAAGCGACCCCTATCACCGAAATCCTGAAATTCATGTTCGCGCATATCATAACCGCAGGGCCTTAATTGGGGAAAGGGATTATGGCGTAAAACACGCTGGAAATGAACATTTATCAATCCCCCGGTGCAGATGGAGCCCGTGGTTCTTAAATAGTCATCCGGCAAAGATTGACCCGGAAAGCAGATAGGCTCATCTTCTTCTCCATGAAAAAGCGGTTGATTAAACACCGCCGCACAGGGTGGGTGTTCATGATTGCTGCCGGAATGTCGGCAGGATCACCTTTGCCGGCACTGGCAGAGGCGGATCGCATCCTTTTCAACCGTGATGTGAGGCCCATCCTTGCAAACAACTGCTGGTCATGCCACGGCCCGGATAAAAACATGCGCAAGGCAAAGCTCAGGCTGGACCTGCGCGAGGCGGCAACCAAGGAAGTGATTGTGCCCGGCAAGGCCGGTCAGAGCCCCCTTATTCAGCGGATCTTTTCCAATGATCCCGAAGAGGTGATGCCACCTGCTGAACACCGGAAAAAACTCACCACAACCCAGAAGAAAACCCTCCGGGACTGGATCAACCAGGGAGCCAAATGGCAGGATCACTGGGCCTGGATTTCACCCCGGAAGGAGAAAGGCCTGCCGGAAGGAAAAAATGCCATTGATTATTTGATTAAGCGAAGACTGGAAGCCAGGGGACTCGGTTTTTCAGCAGAAGCCGGGGCCAACACTCTGATCCGCCGCCTCAGCCTCGACCTGCGCGGTTTGCCCCCGACGCCCGGAGAGGTCTCGGAATTCCTCAACGATCAGGCGCCCGGGAAAGTCGAAAAACTCGTGGACCGCCTTCTTGATTCCCCGGCTTTCGGTGAGCGCATGGCTGTTTACTGGCTTGACCTGGTCCGCTATGCCGACACCAACGGTTATCACGCAGACATCGAGTGGAGTGTTTCTCCCTATCGAGATTACGTGATTGATGCCTTCAACACAAACATGCCCTTTGACCGTTTCACCCGCGAGCAGATTGCCGGGGACCTGATTCCCTCGGCAACAACAGCTCAAAAGGTCGCAGCCGGGTTCAACCGCCTGAACATGAAGAGCACCGAGTTTGGCATCCAGGACAAGGAATACCTGGCAAAATATGCCGCAGACCGTGTGCGCACCACGGCGACCGCATGGCTTGGGGTGACCCTGGGTTGTGCCGAGTGCCATGACCACAAGTTCGACCCCTTCACCATCCACGATTTCTACAGCTTTGCCGCCTTCTTCGCCGACATCAAGGGGGTCGGCTATTACCCTGACGCGCAGAAAAAGGGCTGGGGTGAAACCATACAGGCCACCAGTATGCAAAACGCACAGCGCATCCTGGAACTGGAAGAAACCCTGAAAGGCACTCAATCAGTTGCCCTGCTTGCGGACTCGCGCGAAACCGGGCAGGCATGGAGCTATACCTTCAAGGAGCCCGGCCAGGGATGGCAACGGAAGGACTTTGATGATGCGTCCTGGGAAATAGGGCAAGGCGGATTTGGATCCAGGGGCACCCCGCACAGTATTGTCCGCACAGAGTGGAAATCCCCCGATATCTGGATGCGCAAGGTCTTCAGCATCGGCAAGGTACCGGAACAAGCCACGCTGCACATCCAGCATGACGAGGAAGCCACCGTCTATATCAATGGCCAGAAAGCAGCACACCTTACCGGGTTCTCCACAGCCTCCGCCGATTATACAGCCCGTAAACTGGACACGGCCCTGCTGAAAAAAGGCGATAACCTCATTGCAATCCGCTGTCACCAGACTGGTGGCGGCCAGTTTATCGATGCCGGCATCAGACCGGGAAACTTTCAAAAGGAAAAGATCGAGCAGGAAATCGCCAACCTGCGCAAAACGGCACGCTCAATGCTCGCCACGGTTTCAGTACAACCCCGCACGATGAGGATCCTTCCCCGTGGTGACTGGATGAATGATTCAGGACAAATCGTCAAGCCTTCGGCTCCGGGGTTTCTGGGCGGCACGGAGGTGGCAGGCAGAATGGAACTGGCGGAATGGATCACCGCGCGCAACAACCCCCTGACGGCACGTGTCTTCGTTAACCGCCTGTGGAAACTCTTTTTCGGCACTGGCTTATCACGTGTGCTCGATGATATCGGCTCCCAGGGGGAATGGCCATCCCACCCGGATCTTCTCGACTGGCTGGCTGTCGAGTTCATGGAATCGGGCTGGAACGTCAAGCACATGGTAAAGCTGATGGTGACCTCCCGTGCCTATGTGCAATCCTCCCTGCAGAATGAGCAATTAAGGGAGATAGACCCAAAAAACCGGCTTCTTGCCCGTCAGTCCCGTTTTCGCCTTGATGCCGAGTTTATCCGTGACAATGCACTTTCAGCCAGCGGCCTGCTTGTCCGGCAGGTTGGCGGACCGAGTGTCAAGCCCTACCAGCCATCAGGCTATTGGGAGAATCTCAACTTCCCCAGACGAAGCTATTCAGCAGACCGGGGAAGTTCACAATACCGGCGCGGCCTTTACACCCACTGGCAGAGGCAGTTCCTCCACCCATCCCTGCTGGCATTTGACGCACCTTCCCGTGAGGAATGCACCGCCGACCGGCCGCGTTCCAACACGCCACTGGGGGCCCTGGTCCTTCTCAATGACCCCACCCACGTCGAGGCAGCACGCGCACTGGCGCAGAATGCCCTCGAAAACAAGGAACTTACGGACAACAGGGCACGTATCAGCTCGATGATCATGCATGTTCTGTGCCGGCCGGCCCGGGATGAGGAAATCACCGTGCTCATCTCCCTCCTGGAAAAACACCGGGAGGAATTTGCCAATGATCCTGAAAGTGCCAACCGGCTTGCGGCAATCGGCCAGCACCCTGTAACCAAGGATACCAACAGGCAGCAACTCGCGGCCTGGATATCGGTGGCACGCGCACTGCTTAATCTTCATGAAACAATTACCCGCAACTAATACCCGGGACGCACTGCTCAGGCGCAGCTTCCTGAAGACGACAGGGCTTGGTGTCGGCGCAACGGCACTCCATTCGTTGTTGCAGGCAGAGAGCCCTTCCGGGGGCAGTTTCCCTGTTTTGCCCCCCCGCTGCAAGCGGGTCATTGTCCTGTGCATGGCGGGGGGACCCTCCCACCTGGAAACCTTTGATTACAAGCCCCGGCTGGCAAAACTGCACGGCCAGCCCATGCCGAAGTCTGTCACCGAGAACCAGCAGATTGCCCAGCTCCAGGGCCAGGCGGACAAGTTGAAGGTGCTGGGCCCGCAACACACCTTTGGCAGGCATGGCCAATCCGGGCAGGAGATTTCCTCGGTATTTCCGCATCTCGCATCGAAAATTGCCGATGACATCTGCATTATCCGCTCCATGCAGACCGAGCAGATCAACCATGATCCTGCCCATACCTTCATGAATACCGGCTCGATTATCTCAGGCCGGCCGGCCATGGGATCATGGATCAACTATGGGCTGGGGAGTGAGTGCTCGAACCTTCCCGGATTTGTGGTACTGACCTCCGTCGGCGGAGGCCAGTCCCAGCCGATTGCCGCCCGCCAGTGGCACAGCGGTTTCCTTCCAGGGCAGTTCCAGGGGGTTCGCATGCGCTCAAAAGGCGACCCTGTATTGTATATCAAAAGTCCTGACGGCGTCAGCGCAAACCGCCAGCATGACGTGATCAAAACCGTGCGCAGGCTCAACGAGATCGGGAATGAGACACTGGCAGACCCTGAACTGGAAACGCGCATCAGCCAGTATGAAATGGCTTTCCGTATGCAGATGAGCGTCCCTGAACTGGTTGATTTCTCGGACGAGCCTGAGCATGTACTCAAGCTCTACGGCACCCGCGGAGCAGACGGTACATTTGCTGCCAACTGCCTGCTGGCCAGGCGCCTGGCAGAACGAGGGGTTCGCTTCGTCCAGCTTTACCACAGGGGGTGGGACCACCACGGCAATATCAAGCAGGGTATCGGGCATACCGCCAAGCTCGTCGACCAGGCCTCGGCCGCATTGGTGCTCGACCTTAAGCAACGGGGACTTCTTGATGATACGCTCATTGTCTGGGGCGGCGAATTCGGGCGCACCCCGATGGCACAGGGCAGCGGCCGTGATCACCATATCAAGGCATTCTCAATCTGGATGGCTGGGGGCGGTATTCGCCCGGGAATGACCTACGGTGCCACTGACGAACTTGGCTACCACGCTGTTGAAGACGTTGTCCACGTCCATGATTTCCATGCCACCATGCTCCATCTAATGGGCATCAACCATGAAAAGTTTACCTACCGCTATCAGGGGCGTGACTTCCGTCTCACTGATGTGCATGGCCGTATCATCAAGGAAATCATGGCATGAAGCAACTCACCCTCCTAATCTTCCTGTTTTTCTCCGGCGTCTGCCTCTCGAGGGCAGCAGGCCCTGACTTCAACAGTGATGTTCTACCCATCCTGTCCAATAACTGTTTCCAGTGCCACGGGCCTGATGCGAAGGCGCGTAAGGCAGAGCTCAGGCTCGACCTGCGGGAAGGAGCCACAAGGGACCTTGGAGGATACCGGGCCGTGTCCCCGGGCAAGCCGGAAGAGAGTGAAATCATCAGCCGCATTCTCTCCGATGATTCTGAGGAAATCATGCCGCCGCCCAAGGTCAAAAAACAACTGACTGCCAGCGAGAAGGAAATCCTGCGGCAATGGGTTGCCTCAGGAGCCGAATATCGGGAGCACTGGGCCTTCGTCGCACCTGCCCAAGCTGAAATCCCAGTCAGCCCGGCAGGCAGGGTTGTTAAGAACCCAATCGATCGCTTCGTGCTTGCCCGGCTGAAAAATCACAACCTAAAACCCTCCAGCGAAGCCACCCGCAGCACACTGATACGCAGGGTAAGCTTCAGTCTCACCGGGCTTCCGCCGACCTTGGAAGAAAGCGACCGGTTCCTTGCCGACAACGCACCGGGAGCCTACGACAGGATGGTGAACCGCTACCTTGACTCACCGGCATACGGTGAGCACATGGCAAGGCATTGGCTGGACCTTGCACGTTATGCCGACTCCAACGGATATCAATATGACACCGAACGACAACAGTGGGTGTGGCGGGACTGGGTCATTGATGCCTACAACCGCAACAAGCCGTTTGATGAATTTACCATCGAGCAGCTGGCCGGCGACCTCCTCCCCCAGGCCAGCGAGCAACAACGCCTTGCAACAGGTTTCAACCGCAACCACGGCATCACCATAGAAGGTGGCATCATTGATGAGGAATACCGCACCGAATATGTCATGGACCGTGTGGTAACAACCAGCCAGGTATGGCTGGCAATGACCATGGGGTGTGCCCGCTGCCATGACCACAAATACGATGCCATCTCGCAGAAGGAATTTTACCAGGTCTTCCATTTCTTCAACCAGGTGCCGGAACGCGGGGCCAACGGATTCGCGCCAAAGCAGCGACTTGCCTCCCCGCTTGCAGCAACCCGGAAACAAGAACTCGAAAATGAATTAAAGCGTTTAAAGGAAGAGCTGAACAAGCCCAGGAATCTTGACGCACTGCTGGAAAAATGGACGTCGCAGATAGCAGGGCAACCCGGTGGAGGCTGGCAAATCCTCTCCCCAAAAACAATGGATTCAACTGGAGGATCGACACTGCGCAAGCTTGATGACAACAGCATCCTTGCCGGGGGAACCAACCCGCCAAAGGACATCTATGAAATCACCGCAGGGACTGCTTCAGGAAAACTGACCGCGGTCCGGCTGGAAGCGCTGACCCACGAGACATTGCCCGGTGGTGGCCCGGGGCGACACAGCAACTCAAACTTTGTCCTCAGCGAATTCGAGCTGACGGCTGCTTCAGCCAGGAACCCATCCTTGCGCAAGGTGGTCAAGTTCGTGAAGGCAAAAGCCGACTACTCACAGGCCAATTACGAGGTCTCGAAAGCAATCGACGGCACTGTTGACAATCCAAACGGCTGGGCAGTCGATGGCCCCACCCGCAAGAAGCCGGCCACGGCAATATTCATAGCAAAAGCACCCTTTGGCTATGAGGGCGGCACGCTGCTGCGTTTCAGGCTCCGTCATGAAGGCAACTTCGGAGCCCACGGCGTGGGTCGCCCGCGCCTGTCGGTCACAGATGATCCGGCCGGTTCCCTCCGGTTGCAGGGTATCCCTGCCGACATCCGCCTGATTGCAGCCCGTAATCCCCGGGACAGGACAAGCCAGCAAGCCGGGAAACTGAAAGAATATTTCCTGAAGCACCACAACCCGGACCGAATGATCAAGGAGCGCATCGCAACCCTAGAGAAGCAGCAAACAGCCTCTTTCCCGGAGACGATGATCATGCAGGACATGGCACGACCGCGGGCAACACACATACTCCACCGCGGGCAATACAATGAACGCGGGGAAAAAGTTTCAGCAGGGGTCCCCGCTATCTTTCCGGCGATGCGCAAAAACCACAATACCCGCCTTGGCTTTGCACAGTGGCTGATGGATCCCACCCATCCGCTGACGGCACGTGTCGCGGTCAACAGGTACTGGCAGCAGCTCTTCGGCACCGGGTTGGTAAAAACCGCTGAAGACTTCGGGATACAGGGCGAATTACCGTCCCACCCTGCACTTCTCGACTGGCTTGCCCTTGAATTTATCCGCAGCGGCTGGGATACCAAGCACATGTATCGCTTGATACTCAACTCTGCCACTTACCGCCAGACAGCCAATGTCGGCAAAGCCGCATACAGGAGTGACCCGGAAAACAGGCTGCTCGCCCGCGGTCCACGCATGCGGCTGGATGCCGAGGAAATCCGTGATTCCTTACTGGCAAGCAGTGGCCTGCTTGTACGGCAGCTGGGAGGGAAAAGTGTCTATCCCTACCAGCCAAAGGGACTCTGGATGGAACTGAATAACCGCCCGGGCTACTCCAAGGCATACCCGCAGGGAAAGGGTGATGACCTCTACAGAAGAAGCCTCTACACCTTCTGGAAACGCACGGTTCCTTCCCCGATGCTCAAGACCTTCGATGCCCCGGAACGCGAGTTCTGCACGACCCGCCGCTCGAAAACCAATACACCCCTGCAGGCACTGGTAATGCTCAACGGGACGCAGTTCGTGGAAGCGGCCCGTCACCTCGCCCAACGCATGCTGATTGAGGGAGGAGAGACCTTGAATGAGCGCATTACATATGGCTTCAGGCTGGTCAATGCCCGGGTTCCCGGCCAACCAGAACTTGCATTGCTAAGGGACGCCTACACGGAAAACCTGCAACATTACCAGTCCAACGGGCAGGCAGCCTTACAGCTTTTGCAGGTGGGTGACTCCCCTTTCAACAACGCACTGAACCAGGCAAAACTTGCCGCAATGACCAGCGTTGCCCGCCTTCTTTTCAACCTAAATGAATCCATCACCAAGGGATAAAACCCATGCATGATCTATTCCTTGAATCCAGATTGATCGAGAACCGACGCCAGTTCTTCGGCAGGTCAACTACCGGCATCGGCGTAGCCGCACTCTCGTCCCTGCTTGGCGGAAACCTAGCCCGCGGGGAAAAAACCGGAAAGGGCGGGCGCATTGGGGGCTTAGAGGGCATCCCCCACTTTGCCCCCAAGGCCAAGCGGGTCATTTACCTGCTCCAGTCAGGGGCACCTTCGCAGGTTGACCTCCTTGACCACAAGCCTTCGCTGGAAAAACTGCACATGCAGCAACTGCCCGGAGACATCCGTGACGGGCAACGGCTAACCGGCATGACCGCCGGACAGAAAAGTTTTCCCATGATCAAGTCACCATGGAAATTCAGGCAGCATGGCCAGTCAGGGACATGGATCAGCGACTTACTGCCGCATATGGCGGAAGTTGTCGACGATATCTGTGTGGTACGCTCGATGCATACTGAAGCCATCAACCACGATCCAGCGGTCACGTTTTTCCAGTCGGGTCATCAGCAACCCGGCAGGCCAAGCATCGGCTCATGGCTGAGCTATGGATTGGGCAGCGAGGCGGAAAACCTTCCCTCCTTCGTTGTCCTGCTAAGCAAGAACACATTCCACCAGGCACAACCTCTCTATGACCGGCTCTGGGGCAGCGGTTTTCTGCCATCCAGGTACCAGGGAGTCAAGTTCCGCAGCCAGGGTGACCCGGTGCTCTACCTGAATGACCCGGCCGGCGGCAGCAGCAAAAAACGCCTGGCAATGCTTGATCGCCTGGCCAGGCTCAACCGCATCAGGGAGCAGGAAATCGGCGACCCGGAAATCACGAGCAGGATCGCTCAATACGAGATGGCCTATCGAATGCAGGCATCAGTCCCCGAGCTTGCTGATATTTCAGATGAGCCGGAAAGCACCTTCAAGCTGTATGGCGAAGAGGCAAAGGTCCCAGGCTCACATGCCGCAAATTGCCTGCTGGCCCGCCGCCTTGCAGAGCGCGGGGTGCGCTTCATCCAGTTATTCCACCGTGGCTGGGATCATCACAGTAATGTCCAGCGATACCTTCCAACCCTTGCAAAGGAGACTGACCAGGGTTCTGCCGCACTGATTGCGGACCTGAAAAGACGGGACATGCTTGATGAGACCCTGGTCATCTGGGGAGGGGAGTTCGGCCGCACGGTTTACGCCCAGGGCAACCCCAATTCCTTCGGCCGCGACCACCATCCAAGGTGCTTTTCAATCTGGATGGCAGGAGGCGGCATCAAGCCGGGCATCACTTATGGGCAAACCGATGATTATTGCTACAATGTAGCGAAAGACCCGGTCCACGTGCATGACTTCCATGCCACCATCCTGCACTGCCTGGGCATCGACCACGAGAGACTCACCCACCGCTTTCAAGGGCGTGATTACCGCCTGACCGACGTGCACGGCAAGGTTGTCCGGGGTATCCTGTCCTGATGCTTGGCTAGGGACGCATCTGCTTTTTCCAGGCCGCCGGCTTCTCGGACACATCCGTGTTGTCATCGTAATGCCTGCGGATGGCCACCAGCTGCTTCTTGAGGTCAGCCTGTAGTTTTTCCCTGCCGCCCTTGCCGTAGATATTGGTGAGTTCATCAGGGTCCTCCTTGAGGTCGTACATTTCCCACTCGTTGCCGAACTGGTAAAAATGAATCAGTTTATAGCGCTCCGTGCGGATACCGTAATGCCGCGGGATCATGTGCACACTCGGATATTCATAATAATGGTAATAGATGGACTTGCGCCAGTCCTCAGCCGTGCCGTTCTTCAGGATCGGCAACAACGAGCGGCCCTGCATGTTCTCGGGAATGGGTGCCCCCGCAATATCCAGAAACGTCTCCGCGTAATCCAGATTCTGGATCATCTGGGTTGATCGGGAGCCCGCCTTGACCACGCCCGGCCACTTGACAATAAAGGGCATCTTTAATGACTCCTCATACATCCAGCGCTTGTCATACCAGCCGTGGTCACCAATATAGAAACCCTGATCTGAGGAGTAAATGACAATGGTTTTGTCCTCGATTCCCAGTTCACCGAGGGCCCGCTGAAGCGTACCGACACTGTCATCCACGCCGCGCACGCTGCGCAGGTAGTTCTTTGCATAGCGCTGGAATTTCCAGCGCACCAACTCCTTGCCGGTCAGCTTGGCCTCATGGAATTTTTTGTCACGCGGGGCATAAAATGCCCGCCAGGCATCCAGTTGATCCTTGCTCATGCGCTTCATGTTTCTCCAGGCTGAACGGTCCTGGCGTTTTTGGGATGGTGTTCCCTTGTAATCCGCCGTCAGGTCAACAAACAGGTCATAATTGATGTCCATGTGGCGATCGATCTCCAGCTCCTGGTGCCGGGCAGCGGGGGCATTGTCCTGCCACTTGTCAAACAGCGTGGCAGGCTCGGGAATCTCGATGTCATCATAAAGGGACAAATGACGCAGAGCCGGCATCCAGTTGCGGTGCGGGGCCTTATGCTGGACCATCAGCATGAACGGCTTTGACTTGTCACGACCCTTCTTGAGCCACTCCACGGCAAGGTCAGTCACGATATCCGTGCAATGCCCTTCTATACGCACATTTCCCTTCGGTGTGATCAGGTCCGGATTGTAATAGAGCCCCTGACCGGGCAGGACTTTCCAGTCATCAAAGCCCTGTGGCTTACCCTTCAGATGGCTCTTGCCGTAAAGTGCAGTCGTGTATCCCTGCTTGCGCAACAACTTCGGGAAAGTCTGTTGGTTCCAGTTAAACGTGTTGCCGTTATTCATGAACCCGTTTTTGTGGCTGTGCTTGCCGGTCATGATGACGGCCCTGCTGGGCCCACAGATCGAGTTGGTGCAGAAACTGTTTTCAAAAAGCATGCCTTCGGCAGCCAGCTTGTCGATATTCGGCGTCGGGTTTACCGGTTTCAGCCAGCCATTATATGCCCCAATTGCGTGCGGGGCATGATCGTCACTGAAGATAAAAACAATATTTGGCCGGTCGTCAGCAGACAAGGTCGTGAACCATGACATACAGGCGGTGATTACAAGACTGAACAGGAAACGCAGTTGCATAGGTTCCCGTGTAACTCCGATTGCAGGATTATGCAATATTTCACGTTGCATAAAAATGGCAGAAGCGGCAATAAAGCCAGAGTGGTCATCACCTGGCCCCGGCTCCCGGCAAGGAAAATTCATGATCCAGAAAATTCCCATTCAATCCTGCCGGCAAATTCACCCCGCCCCTGCCCTGCTGTAATGCAAGATTCCAGTCGCCAGAGATTTGACGTAATCGTTGCAGGCGTGGGTTCGGTTGGCTCCGCAACCTGCCATCAACTGGCCGGAAAAGGCGCAAAGGTACTTGGAATTGAGCAGTTCACCATCCCTCACCATTACGGTTCACATCATGGGAATTCCCGCATGATCCGCATGGCCTACTACGAGCACCCCGACTACGTGCCGCTGCTTGAGCGTGCCTATAAGCTTTGGAATGAGTTGCAGGAAAGCACCACCGAAAGGTTCTTTTACATCACCGGCGGATTGTATATCGGCTCACCGGACGGGTCCATATTCCCGGGGTCCTTGAAGTCCGCACATGAACACCATCTGGACCACAGCATTCTCAATGCACAACAAATCAGTGACCGTTACCCTGTCCTGCAAATATCAGAAAACTACTCCGGGTTTCACGAGGATCAGGCCGGCTTTCTCATACCCGAGCAGGCCGTGTCAGCATACGTCCGGTCCGCAATGGAACACGGGGCGGTTATCAACCAGGAAGAGAAACTCATTTCATGGGATACCTTCCCCGGCCACGTTGAGGTAAAAACCAACAAGGGCAGCTACCGGGCAGGGCACCTGGTGATCACTGCCGGTGCATGGAGCAGTAAAATAGCGCACGGACTTGAGTGTCAACTCAATGTGACCAGGCAGGTGATGGCCTGGTTTGAACCCCTCGGGGCCCAGGAGCGTTTCGCCCCGGGTAATTTTCCCTGCTGGTTCATTGAAACAGAGCCCCCTTTCGGCCATTATGGCTTCCCGGTAATCGCAGGCGACCCGGGATTGAAAGTCGCCCTGCACAGGCCGGGAGAAGTAATCAGCCCGGAAGGCCTGCAGGGTGTGTGCAAGCCACCGCCGGAGGAAATCGAGCAACTGCGCGCCATCCTTGATAAGTACTTCCCGGGTTGCGCGGGCGGGCTGACCCGTGCCAGCACCTGCATGTATACCAACAGCCCGGATGGCCACTTCATTGTCGGCCACCATCCCGTCCACAATCATGTCAGTATCGCCTGCGGAATGAGCGGGCACGGCTTCAAGTTTTCCAGTGTCCTGGGCGAGATCCTGTCTGATCTGGCACTTGAGGGAAGAACCTCCATGCCGATCGAATTTTTGAGTCCGCAACGATACAGTGGGTAAGTCCGGCCGCAATGACCGCGCTTGAGGAAGTGGACGGTTTTTCGCCTAGAGGTGCCAGCGAAAAATATCATCAAGGTGATAAAATTGACGGCCTTCCGCCAGGCCGTCCAGCTCGGACTTGAGACCATCAATAGTCAGATAGCCCCGGCTTCCGTCAAACTCGCGCACATCATCTATCAGGACAACAACCGGATCCACGCTCGACTGCCTGATTGCCTCAAGTTCACCAACAATCGGGGATTCATCCTCAACAAGCCTGTCGACTCCCGAGTAATAATGCCCATCAAGCCAGAACATCACGGATTTCTCGCCCACCTCCTCAAGTACATCCTTGAGGATAACCGAACTGTCCCCCTGGTGAATGGTGATGTGCGGATCGGATTTGAAGATCCTCCGGGCACGGGAAGCAAGGGCGGGATTGAGTTCAATGGAATGAATTTCCCCGAAGTATTGACTCATTGCACTGACGGTATTGCCACGGAAAGTCCCGGTTTCCACGAAGGCATCGCAGGGAAAACGCCTTGCGTATTCCTGAAGGATCAGGTGCTTTACAAACCCCGGGGGGGGATGGGGACAATTCGCCCTTAACCACCTCCTGTAATGGATGGGCGTGCGCCACTTGCGCGCGACATCAAATACCCAGGTGGACCTGAAAAGCTCCTTGAAGTTCATCGGGTTTTAAAGCCAAATCAGCGTGGCAAAAGCCAGACATTGCGGTAGGCCACGGGATTGCCGTGCCCCTGGAAAATAATCGGCCCCACAGGCACCTCCTTGCGCCCGCCGCCGGCTCCTGTTCCCTTCGGCAGGGCAACTGCATCATGGATGGTGACACCGTTGTGCCTGACGGTAATCCGGGCATCTGCCACCTTCTTGCCCTCCTTGAACTTCGGCGCCTTGAACTCAATATCGTAGGTTTGCCAACTCAGGGGCGGCAGGCACATCGGTGTATCTGCCGCCTTGAACTTGTAGAAGCAGCCACACCACTGTTTCGGGTCGGACTTAATGGGCAGCTTCACCTGTGCGCGGTCATAGACCAGGCCGAAACTGTCTAAGACCTGAACCTCATATCGATTCTGGAGGTAGATACCGCTGTTGCCACGATCCTGGCTCGTCAGGGGAGAGGTCGGCTTATAGGGAAGCCGAAACTCCAGGTGCAGAAGAAAGTCTCCATATTCCCCGGTGCTCTGGGCACCCGCCCAGAGAAGGTTGTCCTTTACCGTGCCCTTGATCTTGTCACTGGCCTTACCCCCAAAAAGGATCACGCTTCCCTCGGGAGGCTTTGCGCCAAGGGTCGGGCTCGCGCGCATGACCTTCTTCATGCCATTGACCCTTGCCTTCACCCCGTCACTGTCGAGTTGCTCAACCGCCGGGGCGGCGCGCTTCCAGCCTGCACCCGGCAAGCCGCCGGCAAACTGGCTGACATAAAACCGGCCGCCACCCAGCGCCGCCACCTGTATACCGGACCCATCGCCGACATACTCCCCCTGCAAGAGGAAATCAGGGTCTTCCGCGGCCGCCTTCACGCTGTCCGTCCAGATCGGACGGGCATTCTTGTCTGCAGCAAAAGCAGGGGAGCAGGGTAGTAAAACAGCCGTTGAAATGACAGCGAAAAAAACAGTGGTTGCCTTTGGGATCAGGTTCATGGGGCAAGCTTGGCACAAATGCATGAGGTAATGCAACTGTCTGTGGCATAAATTGTGCAGATGTTTGATGGGCAAAAGCTCTGATCATTGTCAACGCCCATACAATGACGACCCGGATGATACCAATCCGGCCTCATGTTCCAGAAGCTGCTGCTTGATGGCCAGCCCACTGCTGAATCCTGCCAAGCGGCCGCCTGCGCCGACAACCCGGTGACAGGGAACAATGATCAGCACGGGGTTGGCACCAAGGGCTGAGCCCACGGCCCTTGCAGCCCCCATACTGCCAATCCCCCTGGCAATGTCGCCATATGTCACCCGCTCTGCAAAAGCCACCCGTTGCGTCACCTGCCAGACGGCCTGCTGAAATTTGGTTCCGCGCATATCCAGAGGCAGGTGAAACTTGAGCCGTTTGCCGGCAAAATATTCATCAATCTGCAATGCCGCCGCATCCAGGTGATCCTGTTCTATCCCCTGATTAACAGGAACAGCCACAACCTGCTCCTGTTCGAAACGCACACCGGAAATGCCTGCGGGCGAAGCCAAAAGGACAAGCTTTCCCACGGGACTTTCAACGGTCATTGAAACCGTCGCCAATGATGGACCCGCATTGACATGCAAATCCCTCATTTTACTGCGCATCTGGAAAACCTCCCGCCTCTTCTATACAATCAACTCCCGGGCCCGGGACAATAAGGCCTCAACGCCGGATGGATCGCTGCCCGCGCCCCGGGCCATCTCCGCCTTGCCTCCTCCACGACCGTTGACCAGCGGGGCCAGTTCACCCATAAGCTGCCCCGCCTGAAAACGATCCGTCAGGCCGGAGGGAACCGAGATACCGACATGGACCTTCTCGCCATCATTGACCACCATGACCCCGATGCCTGGAAACTGCCGCTTCCTCAGCCCGTTCATTAGCTCCTGCAGCAGGGCGGCAGTGCCCTCAAAGGACTCGGCAATCAAGGGTATCTCGCCTGAGGCAGCCTCGATCAGCTCAGCTAACTGCGCATCAGCCTGAGCCGCGGCTCCGGAAGCCTGTTTTTTCTTCAACTTTTTCTCGGCCTCAGCGGCGGACGCCTTGAGCGCATTGCGCCAGGCAACCCACGATTCCAGCTCCTCTTCTGCTCCATCAAGGACGGGAATTTCCAGGGCATCCTCGCCAAGTTTCATGTTGGCCTTCTCAAGCTTTGCGGAAAAGGCCTGTGTCTCCTCCTTGAGTGCTGTGATACGCTCCTCAATATAGGCATCCGCAGCGGACGCACACACCGCCTCGATTCTCCGGACCCCTGCAGAGATTGCCCCCTCGCTCTTGATCTTGAAACGGCTGATTGCGCCGGTATTGCGCAGGTGCGTTCCACCACACAACTCCATTGAATAACCATCCAGTGCGCCTGAATTCCCACCAACCTGCACCAGGCGTACCAGCTCACCGTATTTATCACCAAAGAACTGCATGACATCAGGCCGGTCCCTGACTTCCTCATGCGGCAGTTCCTGCCATGTTACCAAATCATTATCGGCAATCTTTGCATTGACCAGGTCCTCCACGGCCTTGATTTGGTCACCACCGAGGGCATCACTGTTGAAGTCAAAGCGCAGCCGGTCGGCAGCCACCAGTGAGCCTTGCTGGGCCACCTCCGGCCCAACCACCTCGTGCAGTGCCCAGTGCATCAGGTGCGTTGCCGTATGATGCGTCTCGATCATCCTGCGCCTCGGCGCATCAACCTTCAAGTTCACCTCCAGGGGCTGATCCTGCCATGCCCTGAGCGGACTTCCAAGGGACAGGCAAAATGCCGCACCAACCTGGCTGACGGCATTGACGGCAACCTCTTCCGTTCCGGCAATCAGGACACCGGTATCACTCACCTGACCGCCTTTCTCGGCATACAGCGGGCAGCGGTCCACGATGGCATAATGGGTGCCTTCCCGTTCCAGGATCTCCATGATCCTGGCTGTGGACTCATCCTCCTCAAACCCGGTAAACTCAGTCTCCACATCTGTCTTGTAATCCAGTGCGGCAATCACCTCCCCCTGGGCACCCGCCCTGCTGATCTCCTGGTGTTCGCGCAACCGTTCGGCATAGCACTCCATGTCCACCTTGAGACCGCGCTCAACAGCCATCAGTTGCGTCAGGTCAACCGGGAATCCATATGTCGCCTCCAGGTCAAACGCGGTGTCCCCCGGGAAAACGCCATCCTTCGTGCCTGACAACTCGCTCTCAAAGAGCTTCAGACCCCGGTCGAGGGTCTGGTTGAATAGCGCCTCCTCACTGTCAAGGGTCTCAACGATGGTGGCCTGGCGCTCGGCAAGTTCAGGAAATATTGCGCCAAACTCATCAACCAGGGTGGGCACAAGGCCGCTTAGGAACGGCTTGTCTTTCCCAACCCCGAGCGTGCGGCCGAATTTTACCGCCCGGCGCAGGATACGACGCAACACATAATTGCGACCGCCATTGCCTGGCTTGATACCATCAGCAATGGCAAAGCTCAAGGTGCGTAAATGATCAGCAATAACCCGGAAGGCAATGTCGACCTGCTCCTCCCCGGTCAATCCCTCGCGCTGCGTGGGCAGGCTGCACCCATAGGTCTTGCCGCTGGCTTTCTCGAGCGCATCAAAGATTGGCCGGAAGACATCCGTCTCATAGTTGGAAATCGGAGTGGAGAAATCCGTGAATCCACGTGTCCCCTGAATCATTGAGCAGGCCCGCTCGAAGCCCATTCCGGTATCCACGTGACAGGAGGGAAGTGCACGGAAACTCCCGTCTTTTTCGGCATTGTACTGGATAAAGACCAGGTTCCAAAGCTCAATGCAGCGGGGATCATCGGCGTTGACCAGCTGACCCCGGGTATCGCCATCAGGGGTCAGGTCCACGTGCACCTCGGAACAGGGACCGCATGGGCCGGTCTCTCCCATCATCCAGAAATTGTCCTTCTTGTTGCCGTCGACAATATGGACTGAAGGATCAAGGCCGGCCTTCTCAAAGACTGCCGCCCAGTGGTCATGTGCTTCCTGGTCAAACTCAGCGGGATCCCCCTCACCGGGGCGGTAAACTGTCGCGTAAAGCCGCTGTGGCGGGAATCCCCAGCGTTCCACCAGTAACTCCCAGGCCCACTCAATGGCCTCTTTCTTGAAGTAGTCACCAAATGACCAGTTACCGAGCATCTCAAAAAGCGTCTGGTGATAAGTGTCAAAGCCGACATCCTCCAGGTCATTGTGCTTGCCCCCGGCACGAATACACTTCTGTGTATCCGCAGCACGGGGCGGATTGTAGGGGGATTGCTGGGTGCCCAGGAAAAAAGGCACGAACTGATTCATTCCCGCGTTGGTGAACAACAGGCCCGGGGACTCGGGCATCAGCGAGGAGGAGGCAACAATGGTGTGTTGCTTCTCCTGGAAAAAATCGAGGAACGACTGGCGGATATCTTTGGAAGTCATCTTTTGGCCTAGGGAAGGCGCGCAGGGGAAAAGGAACGCAAATTGGGCAGGGACGCAAACGCCACGTTAGCGATTCTTCAGGCCCACTTCATGCCTAAGCCGCTAAAAAACAACACATCCATGCTAGGTGCTGGAAGCACCGTCAAAAGTTCCTCCCGTGATCTCCAGGAAGCGGGCCTCAAGGCTGGCTCCCTCAAAAACACTGCGGGGATAAATCTCAAAACCGGCCAGTGTCCCGTATATTGCCTTCATTGCCTCATCCTTACCGGCACCCGTGACATTGAGGTGCAGATTGAATTCCTTCTCCGAGGTCAGCTCAATTCCATCCACCACCGGCAGGGCCTGCAATGCTGCCTGCGCCTCCGTGGAAAGTGCCGAGACAAGCTCGATGCGCACCAGGAAAGTTGATTGCGTCAGCGATTCCATGGTACCCGCCTCAACGACCCTGCCCTTGTCGATGACACAAACATGGTCACAAATGTCCTGTACTTCCTGCAGGTTGTGACTTGAAAAAACAACCGTCTTGTCCTTCGTGAAAGCCTTGACCATCTCACGAATCCTGCGGGCATTGTCGGGGTCAAGGCCGGCAGTCGGCTCATCAAGAAAGATCACCTTGGCCTCACCCAGAAAGGCCTGGCAGAGCGCCACCCTCTTCATCATGCCGTGGCTCAGGGCACGGGCCGCCTTCCTGGCCACGTCAGGCAGGCCGACAATCTCCAGTGCCTTCTCGGCAGCAATGCGTGCAGCAGCTTTATCAAGGCCATTGAGCCTGGAGAACATAATCAACTGTTCAATCACCGGAATGGATCCCTGGAAGGCGGCATCCTGTGGCAACATGGCAAGCTTGCCGCGCAACTCGCTGATCCGGCGCACATCCACGCCAAGCACCTCGATGGCACCCTCGGTAGGCTTGAGAAAGCCAGCCGCTATGGAAAATAATGTCGTCTTGCCCGCTCCATTGGGACCGAGTAAACCGTAGAGAGTGTTCGCGGGAATCTCAAGGTCGACCCCGTCCAGGGCAACCTGATGCCCAAACTTCTTGGTGAGATTGGTGACTTTAACCGCCGGTTGCATGCTTTGAGATTACAGGTCGCGTTTCTTGAAATGGCGCAGGCCAAGGAAGAGGAAGGCCGCGGTAAAGCCCAGCATCGCGAGGATCGCGGTGATACGCGCCGTCAGGGCACCGTGAAGCAACTCATACTTCCATCCCCAAGGCACGGTTTTAACAAGCCAGCCGAGGTTCTCCGGATCCACCTGCATCGAGGAAACCAGGGCCAGTTTCAGCATATACAAAATGGCCAGGGAAAACCCGGAAATCAGCAGGCAAATGGCCAGTGACCCAAATGGGCTATCCAGCATACAGGAGATCCATGCACAGAGGGCGATGTAGGGAAGACTCAGGAAAAATACCGCGGTTAATCCCTGAAAGCCCCACAGCCAGAGGTCCATCCCGGGATAAGCACCCACCTTGAACTGCACATAGAGGAGGATCACGAGCATGGTGCCAATCACCGAGACAATCGTGAACAACAAAACCCCGAGAAACCGGCCAAGGAAAATATTCGAACGCTCCGTGCGCAACAGAAGGTAGCGCAACCCCCTGGAGGCAATATCCCCGGAGGTCTGGTTAAAGGCGCCAAAGCAGGTCGTGAAGGGCACCGCAATGAGCAGGATCAGCAGGATCGCACTGAGTAGTGCGGGATTATCTTTGAGCAGGTATTCCGACTGGGCGCTATCCGAGCTGGTAATCCACTCGACCGCATCGGCCACCATGTCTGACTCAAGGATCGTAATACTAAGCTCAGAGGCACTCATGCCATCCGGCCCGTCCATCTTTACCAGTTCCTCCAGCGGAGCAATAAACAGGGAAGCAATCGACAGACCCACCGTCAGGAAAATCAGCAGGAACATGAGGCCACCACCCGAGCGCAGGGCAAAACGCATCGAGTAAAGGGCAATGATCCACACATGTTGTGGAGACCACGCGCGGGGCGCATTGGTGGTTGCCGTTTCCATCCCTATCCTTGATAGCAAAAAATTAAAGCAGGTTTGCCCCGGCAGCACGCCGGGACAAACCCATCTCGTTCAAATACTTTAACCCAAAATCAATTCACCAAATCATCCTTGAAGGTGGTATTAAGTAGAATCAGGGTCAATAACGGATAAATCAGGCCAATAATTATGCCGATGCCGAAAGGCTCGCCGCCCACGAGCTGGAGAGCTGTACCCGCAAGTCCCAGTATCCCGTAAAGGCTACCCATGGTCCTGCCGAGTACCCGCTTCAGCTTAATGTAGCCGACCCCGGAAATAATCAGCAGGACAGAACTCAGACACGAT